>CAKOJO010000047.1 GCA_934090595.1 uncultured Bacilli bacterium
GTAGTAATACTTGCTGATCATGGTAATGCAGATACGATGATTAATGAAGATGGAAGTATATGTACAACTCATACTACAAGTCTAGTACCATTTGTATTATGTGATGATAAAATTAAATTGAAAGAAAAAGGTTCTTTAGTTAATGTGGCACCAACGATTCTTGATTATATGGATATTGCTATACCTAAAGAAATGGAAGGGACAGAATCTTTAATAATAGAATAGGGAGGTTTTTATGATTTATTTTAAAGAAGGCAAAAATGAAGTATATAAATATGAAATTACTTTTGATTTAGAAAAAGTAAAAGAATTATTAGAGGATTTGGTTCGTGATTGTGGGATAGAAGAAAAAATTACATATTTGTCTTATAGTATTCCACTTAGAGATAATTCGGTTATATATAAAACCTTTGATTACAAATTAGTAGATTATAAAATGGATCCTTATGAAGTTTGGGATATTTATCAAGTTCATGCTATTATTGTTAAAAAGCCTTATCTTTATGATTTAATGGAAAAAATAGTGCAAGGAAATGTTTTAGCTTTAGAAGAGCTTTTTTCTAAAAGAATTGATATGACAAATAAAAAAGATGAAAAGGATTTGGATTATTATTATAATGCTTTTCAACCTTTGTTTAGATTTTCTCTAGTTGATAAAATAGATTTAGATTTATATAATAGAGTTAGAGAATTTATGAATGTTTATAAGGTTGAAAAGAAGAGTGAATTAAGTTTGACCCTTAATAAAAAAGAAAAAGGTTTTTGATAATAAATAAGGAGGTTTTTATGTATTATTATAAAGTTTTAGAAAATGAAATACTTAAGTATGAAGTTAGTTATGATTTAGGGAAAGTAAGAGGATTACTAAAAGATTTAGTGAAGGATTGTAGTGAAGAAGAAGATATTACATATACCTCTTATGGTATTCCTCATAGAGATAAGCATACTAGATATAAGAAGTTTGATTATCATAAAATCGGCGTTAAAGAAGATTTTTATGGGGATTGGGATATTTATCAAGTTCATGCTATTATTGGTAAAGAGCCTTATCTTTATGATTTAATGGAAAGAATAATGCAAGGACATATCTCTGCTTTAGAAGAACTTTTTTCTAAAAGAATTGATATGACGAATAAAAAAGATGAAAAAGATTTGGATTATTACTATGATGCTTTTCAACATTTGTTTAATGTAACTTTAGTAGATAAAATAGATATATCTTTGTATGAAAGGGTACGTGAATTCATGGGATTATCTAAAC
The DNA here is from genome assembly GCA_934090595.1 of uncultured Bacilli bacterium. Lineage (GTDB taxonomy): Bacteria > Bacillota_I > Bacilli_A > RF39 > UBA660 > JAEDJI01. Next base: position 1,262 of record CAKOJO010000047.1, read on the forward strand.
TTGAAAATAAAAATGATTTAAGTTTGACTCTTAATAGAAAAGAAAAATAATTAAGAGTTTTTTTCTTGACTTTTTATTAAAAAATATATATTCTTATAATATATGGAGGTTGATGATATGAGAGTACATCATAATAAAAATGGATTTACTTTAACTGAATTAATTGCGGTTATTGTTATTTTAGCTATTCTTATTTCACTGGCAACAGTTACTTTTCTAAATGTAAGAAGTAAAGTTCTAAAAAAGGATTATGATAATCTTGTAACTTATTTGGAAGCTAAAGCTGCTGAGTATGCTCAAGAAACCAATATAACAACAATAAGTGTAGATGATTTAATTAAAGAAGGTTATGTAACTCCGGATGATGGAAATGATATTTATGATCCTCAAACTAAAGAAAGTATGAATTGTTATATAATAAAGTCTACTTTTGAAGATGGTAAATATACGGCACAATTAGCACAAGATTTAGGAACTGAAGATGGAAAGTGTAAAACTTATACTAGAACTTTGAATTTACAAATTTGTAAAATGGAAGGTAATGTTTGTAAGACTTTTGATAGTTCACAATGGTTTGCTAATAATATTACATTAGGTGTTTTATATAATAATGAAACTATAAAAGGTGATGCTAGATATGATTGGGTTAGTTCAACTGGGTTATCAAGTTCTGATGCAACTTTAACAACTAAAACTACAAGTATAAGTGAAGATACTATTAAGTGTAGTGTTGAATTTGATGATGTTCAAAGTGAGGCACAAAAAGTAGTGAAAATAGATAAAGAAGCACCGTTTGTTACTACGGTTGATATTTATAAACAATATGAATGGGTTCCTCATAGTAAATCAGTAACTATAAAGGTAAGTGATGGCAATGGTTCAGGCATTGATAGTATTTATTTAATTGATAAAAAACTTACTAGTTGTGCAAATGTGAATTTTACAGATAAAACTACTAATACTGTTTTAAAGAAAGATTTAGGAGCTGGTGAATACTCTGTTTGTGTTAAAGATAAAGTTGGAAATATTTCTAATAATGTTTATACTTTTAAAGTTGAAATGATAGATGTAGAACCAGAAGCACCAGTATTTACTGCTTCAGATGGTTTGGGTTCTGGTAAATATCATAGTTCTAGTTATACTTTGACTTGGAAAAGTGTTAGTAAAGGTTCTCAAGATTTAATTTATTATTATGGTACAAATAAGAATAAATTAAGTAGTACGGGGAATTCTAAATATATTAATAAATCAGAGTTTAATGTAGTGTATTATGTTAAAGCTTGTAGTAAAACTGGTTTATGTTCTGGTATAAGTAGTTATCTTGCTAATGTGGATGAAGTGAAGCCAACTATTACTATTAAAAGTTCTCCTTCAGGTACTTGTTCTAAGAGTCATTTAATATCTGCATCACTTGTTGATTATGAATCTGGTATTGTGGGATATGCTATTACTAATAGTGCTAGTACGCCATCTTCATGGAATAAAGTTACTAATACAAATTCTTTTAATCTTAATTATTCTGTTAGTAGAGAAGGAACTTATTATGTTCATACGATTGATAAAGTTGGAAATACAAGTTATAAAAGTTATGGATATGTTTGTGTTGATAATGATCCTCCGACTTATCAAGTTTCGACATCATTTGATTGTGATTATGGTTTAAGTTTTAGTGTTTATTGTAGCGATAGAAATGGCTGTGATTATACATGGGCATTATCAAATCGTTATAGTAGTTATTATCCAAATTCGAGTTGGAATACTTATGCAGATGCAATTGATGGTGATAATTATTTATCTATTAATATTTGTGATGGTGTTGGAAATTGTCAAATTTATAGAGAATATTTAGATTATTGTGATTTTTCATATACTCCGGACCCAGACCCAGATCCAGATCCTGACCCTGACCCTGACCCTACGCCTTCTGGACCAAAGACATATTGGGCGCATGTAGCGTGTTCAGAAAAAAACTCGTGTCCGTCATCTTATGGTGGAGGTGGCCATTGTGATCCTGTAGGTTCACATGAAACTACAAGTTCATGTTATGGAAGTAAATACCTTTGTTATTGTTGCTACTCACCGGCTGTTTGGGCTGGAAATGGTGATTGTCGTGTGTATTAAGGAGAAATCTAATGAAGAAAAAAATAATAATTGTTTTAGTATCTATTGTACTTGGCTTTTTAATAGGTCTTGGAATACATTTTTTAACAGTCTATTTTAAAGAGAAAAAAGAATTAAATAATATTCAAGAATTAGTGGATAATTACAATCAATTTAATAATATTTATGAAGAAACTACTGATGTTGCTTTTGTTAATCAATTTGATCATGAGTGTTTTAAATATGAAGGTAATAAAATAGATGATGTTAAAAATAAAGCTAATGAAGTTTTTGAATATGCTTTTAGACATGAAGGTAATCTTGATGAAGTAGATGGTGAGATATATGTTTGTAAACCAAAAAGTTGTAAAATTAAAAAAATAGATGATTATAAAGTTAGAGATGTTAATGCTAATAGAAAAATATTATTAGTTGATATGGATCAAATAGTTATTGAAAAAGTTGATAATACTTGGAAATTTGTAATTTATTATCCTTTATGTGAAAAGTAAATGGAAGAATAACTCTTGACAAAATGTTGAGAGTTTTTTGATTAAAACAAGCGTGTCAAGTACCATGGAAAATTTGGGGCTTTTTCTTGAACTTTGGCAATATATACGGTATAATATATCGTCATTGAAGATATTTTTATTGGTAAAAGAAGTTCTATAATAGCTAAAGTTGACTGGATTGATAAAGAAAAACCAATAGGTGATATTACTTATAATATAAAAAGTAAAACAAATAAAACAGTTATGGCAACACTTGTTGTTAATGAAGATGTTACTGTTTTAAATAATACTAATTTTAGTATTAATAGAGATGGTAAGATTGTTAATGCTGCTGGAGAAATCATGAATGGTTATACTGTTGATAATATGGATAATGTTTATGATAAAAATGGGAATTATATTGCTAATATGAATCCATTTGTTTATGAATTTATTGATAATGGGGAATTTACATTTGAATTTGTAGATAAGGCTGGTAATAAAGACGTAGCAACTGCTAAAGTTGATTGGATTGATAAAGAAGCTCCAATCGCTAGTTTAGAATATGATATTAATAATCTTACTAATAAGGATGTAACAGTTAAAATTGATAAAAGTAATAAAAGTCTTGCTATTGTAAAAATAGTTAATCCAAGTAAAGATATTTTCTTTGATGTTGGAGTGGGTATTTATGAATTTACAATGGTACTTATGATATTGTCTTTTATGATAAATTAGGTAATAAAGGTGTAGTAACAATTGTTATTGATTGGTTAGAAGAAAATAATAACAATACTGAAGTTAAAAAAGATGATGTTGTAAGTGGTGATGATAGTAAGAAAGATAATGTTAATAAACCTAATAATGATAATAAAGATGATACAAATAAACCAAATGATAAAGATGATGTAATAAAGCCTGATGACAATGATAATAAGCCTAGTGATAGTAAAAAGGATGAAATAAAATCTGATAATGTTCAAAAAGAAACTAATATTATTCCACTTGTTGTGACAGTAGCTGGGTTATCATCAGTAATTTTTGTGATTATATTAAAGATAAGAAAAAAATAATTCTTATCTTTTTTTTAACATTAAAAGTTGTCTAATAAAATGAAATAAAGGTTTTATTCTTGACTTTTAATGTGAATATAGATATTCTTATAGTATATGGAGGTTGATATTGTGAAAGTAATTCATAATAGAAAAGGCTTCACTTTAACAGAATTAATTGCTGTTATAGTTATTTTAGCTATATTAGTTTCAATATCAACTGTGACTTTTATTTCAGTTCGTAAAAATGTTCTGAAGAAGCAATATGATGAATTAGTTATGTATTTGGAAACTAAAGCTGAAGAATATGCTAATGATACAAGTATTATTGTTATTAGTGTTGGAGATTTAATAAAAGAAGGTTATGTTACTCCGGATGATGGAAGTGATATTTATAATCCTTTAAATAGAGAAAGTATGAATTGTTATATAATCAGATCTACTTATGAAGATGGGGAATATATAGCAAAATTATCAGAGAAATTAGGAATTGAAGATGGAAAATGTAAGGATTATGTAAAAACAAAGGATATTGAAATTTGTAGATATGATGGCAAAGATTGTTATTCGATTGGTGAAGATGAATGGTTTAAAGAAGATATAACTTTGGGGGTAAAATATAGAAATTCACTTTTAATTGGTGATGATGTAATATATAATTGGTCAAGTACGAATGGTTTTACAAGTGATGAAGCTATGATTAAGACATCTACTGAACTTGTTAGTCAAAATACATATAAATGTGAGATTATTGTTGATGAAATTAATGGTGATGCTAGTAGTGTTGTAAGAATTGATAAACAGCCACCTAAAATTATAAGTGTAACTTTTGATACTGAATGGAATACTTCGAAAGATGTTATTATTGAAGCAACTGATATGGGAGGTTCTGGTATTAAAGGCTATGGTTTTGATAATAACACTTGTGAAGAGTTTCAAAATGAAAATAAATTTTTAGTAACTATTAGTGGAACTTATAATTATTGTGTTGTTGATAAAGCTGGTAATGTTACGACGGATATTATTAAAGTAGATAAAATTAATGCTAAACCTACGAAGCCAATTATTACTGCTGATGATGGAGTACTTAGTGGTGAATGGCATACTAAAGCTTTTGTTTTAAGTTTCTATAGTAATGTTGGGGAAGATATGGGAGCACCTATATATTATTATGGTACTAGTGAAGATGAACTTAATAATACTGGAGATACTGTAAATGTTAGTGAGAATAGTTCTGGTGTAACATATTATGTTAAGGCTTGTAATAGTGTTGGTATGTGTAGTGATATTAGCAATTATCTGGTTAAAATTGATGGTAAACCTAAAGCTCCGACGATTACTGCAAATGATGGAATACTTAGTGATGATTGGCATACTAAAAATTTTGTTTTAACTATTGGTGGTTCAAGTGCTTTAAGTGGTATTAAGTATTATTATGGATTAAGTAGTGATAGTTTAGATACTGTTGGTACAAAAATAAATGTTAGTGAAGAAACTAATGGAACAACATATTATGCTAAGGCTTGTAATGGCTTAGGTGTTTGTAGTGATGTTTCAAGTTATATTGCTAAACTTAATAAATCAATTTATATTGATCCACCAATTATAACTGCAAGTGATGGAATAACAAGTGGTAATTGGCATCATAAAGATTTTACATTAACTTTTAGTGGTTCAAGTGCTCCGGGTGGCGTAACATATTATTATGGAATAAGAACAAATTCTTTGCGTTATCGTGGAACAAGTACCCATGTTAGTGAAGAAACTGATGGAACAACGTATTATGTTAGAGCATGTAATAATTCTGGCTTTTGTAGTAGTGCTAGTACTTATTTGGTAAAACTTGATAAAAATGATAAGATTAATGCTCCGACGATTACTGCAAGTGATAAAATTACAAGTGATAATTGGCATAATTCTAATTTTACATTAACTTTTAGTGGTTCTAAAAGTACAAGTGGAGTTACTTATTATTATGGAACTAGAGAAAATTCAATTAATACTAAAGGGGAAAGTGTAAAAATTGTTGATGAAACTAGTGGAACAACATATTATGTAAAGGCATGTAACGGTTTTAATACATGTAGTTCAGTTTCTAGATATATTGTTAAACTTGATAAAGTAGCTCCTTCTGCACCAACGGTTGTAATGAAGAAAGGAAGTTATTCTGGTAATACTTATAATAGTGATACATGGACTAATGAAAATGTATATATTATTTTAAGTTATAATAAAAGTGATGTAAGTGGAATAGCTAAGTATCAATATTCAAATGATAATTATAGATGGAATGATGTATCTAATGATAGAATGTATGTTACAACTAGTGGAACTACCAATATTTATTTTAGAGCGATTGATAATGCTGGTAATATTGGGACAACATCTAGTAAATACATTATTAAAATAGATAAGGATTCTCCGGTAGCACCTACAGTTAAGCTAACTTATACTACTAAATATGGTGGTAGTCAATCTTATAAAGAAGGTACTTGGGTTAATACAAATATAAAAGCTGAACTTAGTTATTCTAAAAAAGATACTAGTGGAATAGCTAAATATCAATATTCTTATACTAATACTTCTAGTTCATGGTTGGATGTTACTGGTACTACTTTTATTAATAAAAATGAGGGAAGAAATAATGTATATTTTAGGGCAGTTGATAATGCTGGTAATGTAGGTGCTGTATCAACTGGCTATAAATTATATTATGATAAAACTGCTCCAGGAAAGATATATATTGTGCAAATAAAAAAAGGAAGTAAGTATGGTAGTAATTATAGTGTTGGTAGTTGGACTCCAGAAACACTATATATAATTCCATCTAATACTGGTTATGACGAAAGTGGTATAGCGGGTTTTGAGTTTTCATTAGATAAAACTATTTGGTCATCTCCATCTGAGTTTTATACCATTAATAAACCTGGTCAATTTACTGTTTATATTAGAACTGTTGATAATGCTGGTAATGTTGGTCCTGTTTATACCCTTAATAATTTGTATATTAGTAAATATTTGGCTAATTATGGTCTTGGACTTTATGTAAAGTATCAAAATGAATTGTGGAGAATAGTTTCTAAGTCCGGTAGTGGTTCTTCTGGTAGAGTTACTTTGGTTGGTGCTAGTTGTTATGGTAGTGTGACAATAAATGCTGGAGTTTCTTCTTCAGTATCTAATGTTAATTCTAAGCTTACAGCTCTTGCAAATAAATACAGATATTATGGGGAAGTAAATAGTGCAAAGCCAATTAATGAAAATGATATAAGTACTTATAGTAGATATGGTGGTACGGTTAGTTGTGATTATTTTGCTTATCCAGGTAGTGTTTATACTTCTTATGCTGTTTTTGTTCCACGAAATTCAAATTCAAAAGTTACTTATACTGCGGATTATGTTAAAAATAGACTTAAACAAAATAAAAGTGGGGGTACAAGAGTTGTACTTGAACTTAAATCTGGTGTTTATGTAACAACTACTAATGATGGGGGAAGTTCATATAAGCCATTAACTATAGGTTATAGATAAAATAATTAAATAAGACTGCTGAATGAATTTGTATCTCAGTGGTCTTTTAATTTTTATTAGGCTGTGATGTCAAATTTTAATTTTGCGTTAACATGACGCTTTTTTTTTTTTTTTTTTTTTAGTTTAAAATAAGTGTATAGTAGGTTGAATACTATGTGTGATATTGTGATAAATACAACTAACATAATATCATAGTAATACTATTTTGATAT
>CAKOJO010000048.1 GCA_934090595.1 uncultured Bacilli bacterium
TTGCCAACACAATAAAAAAAGTTAAAAATATTTCATAATGATATTTTTAACTTTATCTTAAGTTAATAGCATTGCTACTTATCTCTTATTTCACATTTAAACTTAGATGATACTTTATCTATAATTGTTTTAAATACATTATCAACTTCTTCATCAGTTAAAGTTCTATTTACATCTTGGAATGTAAGAGAATATCCAACTGATTTTTTATTTTCATCTATCTTATCGCCAACATAAAGATCAAATACTTTTATGCTTGATAATATCTTATTACCATTTCTTCTTATTTCTTTTTCAACATCACTAGATAACACATTTTTATCTAATATAAACGCTACATCTTTTGTTATTTCTGGATATTTAGATATTTCTGGATACTTAATCTTCTTACTCTTCTTAGTGTAAACTACAGATAAATTAATTTCACAAACATAAATATCATCTTTACTTACAACAGGACTAAGTTTACCAATATAACCTATTAAATCGTTATCAATATATATACTAGCACTCATTCCAGGATGCATTTCTTTTTTATCTTTAAGTGGTACAAATCTATATCTCTTATCATATCCAAGGTAATTAAGAATATTTTCTACTATTCCTTTTATAACATAGAAATTATTTTTTACACCAACACCATCAAAACTATAATCAATATAATTACCAGACATTAATATACCAAGTAATTGTGTTTCTTTATAATCTTTATCATAAACATTACTTATTTCATATATATTTATATCTTTAACACCACGTTTATTATTATAATCATAAACATTTAAAAGAGATGGTATTAAACTTTGTCTTACATACATCTTATCATTACTCATTGGCATAAGTAGTTTAATAGGATCATTTTGAGAAAACATATCTATTTCTTTTGAACCTACTAAAGTATAAGTCTTTACTTCATTTAAAGATAGGCTTCTAAGTCTTTTAGAAATATCTTTTCTAATACCAATATTACCAGTATAAACACCACTTTTAATAGGAAGAACTGGAGTTTTATTAACTAGCTTATCATATCCATAAAATCTACCAATTTCTTCGATTAAATCTTCTCTTATAGAAACATCCATTCTTCTATTAGGAATAGTAACAACATAATTATCGTTATCTAATTCATATGAAAAACCTAACTTATCAAATATACTACTTACAATATCATTAGTAAGTTCTATTCCTAATACTTTATTTATTTTATCAAGAGTAACTTCCGCTACTTTAGGAGTTTTATCTACATTATCATAAATTACTTTATCCTTTAATACTTTACCACTGGCATATTTTTCTAATAAATAACATGCTCTATCAAGAGCCATACTAGTATATTCATAATTAAGTCCTTTTTCAAATCTAAGGGAAGCTTCACTTCTTAATCCTAATCTAATTGAAGTATATCTAACATTATAAGGGTTAAATATTGCACTTTCTATTATAATATTCTTAGTATTTGAATCAATATCAGAATTAAGTCCTCCCATAACACCTGCGACTGCTAATGCTTCTTTTTCATTTGCAATAATTATATCTGAATCAATTAATTCTCTTTCTTCATTATCAAGAGTAACAATGTGTTCATTATTTTTTGCATTTCTAACTATAATTGTATCTCCAACTTTATCCATATCAAAGAAATGAAGAGGTTGTCCATATTCAAGCATTATATAATTAGAAATATCTACTACATTATTAATAGAACGCATTCCTACTTGTTCCAATCTATTTTTTATAAAATCAGGACTTGGTCCAATAACAACATCTTTTACTATTTTAGTTTGATACATACTACAAAGAGGAGTATCCACAACTAATTTTAACTTATCATTAATGCTTTCGTCTATTTCACTATAATTAGTATCAGGTAAATTAACGTCTCTTTCTAAAACACATGAAGCTTCATATGCAAAACCTAAGTGAGATAGGCAATCATTTCTATTTGGATTAAGATCCAAAGTATAAATAGTATCATCAACACCAAGATATTTACATGCATCATCTCCCACGATTGCATCATCAGGTAATATATGAATACCATCATCATAAGTAAATTCCTTATCTGCCAAGCCAAGTTCATATAAAGCACATATCATTCCACATGATTTTACTCCAAGTAAACTTCTTTCCTCGATTAGAAAGTCGCCAGGAAGAACAGCACCAGGTAATGACACAATAACCTTAATTCCTTTAGATACGTTATCAGCGCCACATATTATTTGTTGAATTCTATCACCAACATTAACTTGACATATATTTAAATGATCAGAACCAGGATGACGTTCACATTCAACAATTTGTCCTACTACTAAATTATTAAACTTATATTCTTTTACTTCTTCAACATTTACCCCAGCATTTGTTATCTTATCAGCTAGTTCTACCTTATCTTGATCATCAACTTTTACATAATCATTAATCCAATTAGTAGATATCTTCATTATTCTCCCCTCCTTTCAAATTCATTACAAACTCTTAAATCATTTGTATAAAAATATCTTACATCAGGTACTCCATACTTAACCATTGCAATTCTTTCTATTCCGAATCCAAAGGCAAATCCAGTATATTTTTCGCTGTCATATCCTGCCATATTAAGTACATTTGGATGTACAACTCCAGCACCACCAATGGTTATCCAAGTTGTACCTTTACAAACATTACAACCCTTTCCGTTACATTTAAAGCAAGATACATCAAACTCAACACTTGGTTCAGTAAATGGATAAAAAGATGGTCTAAATCTTGTAACAACATCCTTACCAAATAAATGCTTAGCCATTAGATCTAAAGTTCCTTTTAAATCAGATAAAGATATTTCTTTATCTACAATCATTCCTTCACATTGCATAAATTGATGTGAATGAGTAGCATCATCATAATCTCTACGATATGTTTTACCAGGGCATATTATTCTAAAAGGTTCTCCTTTTTTTTCTAACATAGTTCTAACTTGAACTGGAGAAGTTTGAGATCTAAGAAGTATTTCATCAGAACTAATATAAAAAGTATCTTGTGCATCTCTAGCAGGATGCCCTTTTTGTAGATTTAACATTTCAAAATTATATAAATCCTTTTCTACTTCAGGACCTTCCACTACATCATATCCCATAGACATATAGAAAGTTTCTATTTCTTCGATTACCTTATCAAGAATATGAGCTGAGCCAGTCTTTAGACTATAACCAGGTAAAGTTACATCAATCATTTCAGATTCTAGCTTTTCATTTAAAGCCTTTTCATTAAGTTCACTTTTTAAAAGATCATACTTAGTATTAAAAAGATCTTTTAATTCATTAACTTTCATACCATATTCTTTCTTTTCATCATTAGATAAATCTTTCATTTTAGAATAAAGTTCAGTAATAATACCTTTTTTACCAATATAATTAACTCTTAAAGACTCAAGGTCTGAAAGGTTATTAATATTAGAAAAAGCATCATTCATTTGATTCTTAATATTTTCCATAATTTCCTCCCTAAAATAAAAAGATGATACCAAAGGACGAATCAATCGTGGTACCACCTTATTTTTATACTCAATACTATAACGCGTAACCGATTAAGCTAAGAAGTGAATTCATAAAAGATTATTAAAAGTTTCCACCAAACACTTTCTCTCTATAAATAATTACTTTTATTACTATGTTCCTATCATTGCCAATTCACTAATAATTTTATCACAAATATGTTAAAAGTCAATATTTTTTACAAATTACGCTTTTTTAAAGTTATACATTGTTATGCATTTTAATCCATTCACTTATAATTTCAATTTAATTAATCACGCAACGTAAAATCACTATTAAATACTTTATAAAACTTTTTCACTATCTTTAAACATTAAATTAATTAATTTTACATTCCAAACAAAATCTTATATTTTAAAACTCTTATTTATATGGTATACTATCAATAGTAAAGGAATGATGTACATGGAAAAACTACCTAAAATATTACTTACAATCTGTCTTTTTGTAGCAGAACTAATATATAGTTATTGTGTAATACTAGGACTACAACACTTTGGAATAGATATTACTATCTATAGCAACACTATAAAGTATCAAATATTAATTGGAATAGACCTATCTTTTATGTTTATTCTATTTCTCTTATATAGAAAAACACTATTAAAAGATATAACTCTATACTTTAAAAACTTTACCAAAAACATATCAACTGGTGCAAAATACTGGGCTATTGGACTATGTATAATGATGTTATCAAATATAATAATATCCTACTACTTACCGGGAGGTTCCGCTAACGAAGAAGCAGTACAAAATGTTATTAAACAAGTACCAATATACATGATATTCTCGACAGTTATATATGCCCCTTTTGTCGAAGAATTGATATTTAGAAAAAGCATTCGTGATTTTATAGATAATGACTACTTATATGTAATAATATCAGGATTAGCATTTGGATTTGTTCATACATTAGCGGGAGCAACTCTACAAGAACTGGTTTATATAATTCCATATGGTGCTTTAGGAAGTTGTTTTGCACTTATGTATGTTAAAACTAAAAATGTATATACATCAATGACATTTCATATGATTCACAATGCTATTATCGTATTTATTTCCATAGCCGGAAATATATTAGGGAGTTAGTATATGGAAACAAGAGTAAGTAAAAATAAAAAACAATTAAAAGAAGATAAAAAAAGAGTTAAGAATAAAAGAAAAGAAAGACTTAAAAAATCTAGAACTAAAATAAGATTGGTTATTCTAAGTATCATTACTCTATTTGTTATATATGGTCTTTTCATTGAACCAAGAATACTCTTAGTAAATGAAGTAAAACTAGAAAGTAAAGATATACCAAACTCATTTGATGGTATTAAAATAGTGCATTTCTCTGATCTTCACTATGGTAATACTATAAACATAAACAATATTGATAAAGTAATAACTAAAATAAATAGTCTAAACCCTGATATAGTAATATTTACTGGGGACTTAATTGATAATAAATATAATATGACTAAAGAAGATACAACAAAGCTAACTAAAAGTTTAAAAAAGATAAATTATAATTTAGGTAAATATGCAGTTTTAGGTAATCATGATTTCTACAAAGATGAGTTTAATAATATTATGTATGATAGTGATTTCACTCTATTGAAAAACAGTTATGATATAGTATATAATAAAGATAACAATCCAATACTAATCTATGGAGTAGATAACGTTACTTATGGTAGTCCAAGTCTTACAGAACTAGATAAAAAAGAACTGGAAAACATCTCTTATAAAATACTTCTAGTACATGAACCAGACTATATAGATAACATTCTAAATAAATATGATATAGACTTAATATTATCAGGACACTCTCATAATGGACAAATAAAACTATTTGGATTAAAACCATTCTACAAACCAGATGGATCAAAAAAATACTTTAGTCCTCACTATAAAGAAAATAATACTGATATATACATATCAAATGGTATTGGTACAAGTATAGTACAATTTAGATTTGGGTCAATTCCAAGTATTAACTTATATAGATTAAATAGTCAAAATTGACTATTTTTTTATATAAAAAAACTACTAAAAAGTAGTTAATTTCTATATTCAAAAGCAAAATCAAGTATCTTAACAATATCTCCTTGCTTAGCACCAAGTTCTTCTAACTTATCATCAACACCCATTCTAGTAAGCTTCTTAGCAAATCTAAGAACAGCTTCATCAGAAGTAAACTTAGTCATTCTAAATAGTTTTTCAATTATATCTCCCTTAATAACAAAGATATCTCCTTCTTTTTCAATAGTAAATGGTTCTTCTTTTTTATACTTATATAAAACATAATCTTCATACTCTTGATCATCAATATCTTCTACTTCAATTTGATCAAGTAAATCAGCCATATGAACAAGCACTTTATCAAGACCTTCATCATTTATCGCAGATACTTCAAATATTTCTATATCAGATACTTTTTCTTTAAAAGATTTAAGATTATCAAAAGAACCCTCTATATCCATCTTATTCGCAATAATAAGTTGTTTTTTTAATAATAATTTCTTATCAAAATCTTCAAGTTCTTTTCTTATTTTAATATAATCTTCATAAGGATCTCTTGCTTCACTACCGGACATATCAATAACATGACATATAATTCTAGTTCTTTCAATATGTTTTAAGAACTTATCACCAAGTCCTTCTCCTAAAGAAGCACCTTCGATTAGTCCAGGAAGGTCCGCCACTGTAAAACTTCTACCATCAACAGTTTTAACAACACCAAGATTGGGATTAAGAGTCGTAAAGTGATATGCAGCAATCTTTGGTTTAGAACGGGATATCTTAGATAAAATAGTACTTTTACCAACACTAGGCATTCCAACTAATCCTACATCCGCTAAAAGCTTAAGTTCTACTTTTAAATATCTTTCTTCACCAGGTTCTCCTTTTTCAGAATAATTAGGAGCGGGATTAGATTGAGTACGAAAAGCAGTATTACCTCTTCCACCGCGTCCGCCTTTAGCAACAATAAACTCTTGATTATTTTCTCTTAAATCACATACAAGTAAATTAGTATTTAAGTCGGTAACAACAGTACCAGGAGGTACTTTTATAACAATATCTTTAGCACCTTTCCCATTCTTATTCTTACCCATTCCATTTTCTCCACGTTCACCTTTAATAATTTTATTATATCTTAAATCTATCAAAGTACGTAATCCTTCATCAACTTTAAATATAATATTAGAGCCTCTTCCACCATTACCACCAAATGGTCCACCAAACTCAACATACTTTTCACGACGAAATGCGGTACATCCATCTCCGCCAGATCCTGCGACTAGTTTTATATTTACCTCATCTACAAACATAGTATCACTCCTTTTTCCCATAAATTATACCAAAAAAAAAGAAAAATAGCAATTTATTTTTCTTCATTCAATTAAATCAAAAGCTTAACTGATATGGATCAGAACTTGTACCTGTTCCAGATGATATTTTTACATTGGATGATAAAGTTAGAGTTGGAAATACCGCTTTAGAATTAAGATGTGCACCTGCTATGTATTCAACCTTTCCATAATTTGACTCATAGAAAACATAACTATAATTACTACAATTTTGAGTTAATAGCCATGTTTCATATGTATAATAATTACTATTTAACCAATTATTATCCATTCTGCATTTTACTGCTTCGTCACCAGTTGCACCGTAATCATATAAAGTTTTTGTACATTCCTTTGATGCTGCATACCCATAATCACTGGCATACATTATTGCTATCTTCTTACTTGCATCATTTTGCATTATTGGATTTGTACCATAATAGTAGTCTGTCCTATTAGCCTCATTTTTTCTTTCATATTGCCACATTACATCAGTTGTTATTTGTGAAGTATTATATCCTCCAAGATAATATTTTGCTGTTCCTATCATGCTTTTTGCTTCATCATTTAATGTATTATAATAATCATTATTTAAGTATGTATTTAAATCTGATGTTACCCAGTTGTTATATGAATTAGTGTTTGAATCTTGTGAACTATTCCATGCTGCTTTCTTTATATATTCATTTCTTATTATTTTTATTCTATTTTCTACATTACCATCTGTATCTTCAGTAGGTATTATTCCTATTATTCTCCACACCTCATTATTAAATGTTATATAGTTATTTACTACTGAGTTTCCTCCACGATATCTATATTCTGTTGCAAATCTACTATCTACTTGAAGTGTATCATCTATCTCATGTGTTATTTGTTCAAGACCATTTTGTCCTACATTTGCTTGTGCGAATTCTAATGCATAATCTTCTTTTGGTTTCTTATCAGTAGTTTCAATATTAAGTGCATATTTATATTCTATTGGTTTTGTTGTGTCTCCGTTTTCATATAAATCAGTATTAGTCGCAGTATTACTTATCCACATCATTATTTCATATTCATGTGTTTGTCCTTTTTCAATAGAGTTTTCTATTAAGAATGTATCTGGGTTTACATTTATTATTTCTTTAGTTGTTGTTTTTTCTTCAAGTGGTGTGCCTGCTGGAAGAATAGTACTACCATTGGAAAAATAAAGTTGAATTAAATTAGCATCCTCTTCTGTTAGTTGCTCATCTGCATCAACATCTCCAGCATACCTTCCAAATGCATTTGTATCAATTAATGACGTCATATTCTCACAATATCTGGATATATTGAGTGCATCTACAGCATTTATTTTCCCATCTCCAGTAACATCTCCAAGCTTATACGTCATTGTATTTTGTTTATCTACTACATGATATTGTATTACATCTTTGTTTATAGATGAGTTTATTAGATCTTTTATAGTTAGTTTATAATATGCTGTATCACATGTAGAATTATTGGTTATAGT
>CAKOJO010000049.1 GCA_934090595.1 uncultured Bacilli bacterium
ATTTCAGTTGATGATACACAAGGTATTTTATCATTTATTTTTTCATCTTTTACCCATTTTCTAAGAATCTTGGCAATTTTATCATAACTAGTTTTCCTAATATCAATAATCTCTATTTTACTAGGATCCATTTTATTACCCATTCCCATTGAAGTAATAAATTTAATCTTTCTACTTAAGCATTCTTTTATTAATAGCTTTTTAGTATTTATGCTATCACAACAATCTATTAAGTAATCAAAGTCATAATCAAAGAGTTTTTTATAATTTGTTTCATCTATAAACTTATCTATTATTGTAACATTACAATTTTCATTAATATCTTTTATTCTTTCATAGAAAGCATCAGTTTTCTTACGTTTTATATTTTTATTAGTAGCAATTATTTGTCTATTTAAATTAGTTATATCAATAATATCAAAGTCTACCAATATGATATTATTTATTCCTGATCTTACAAGAGACTCGGTAACATAGCCTCCTACTCCACCGAGACCCACTACTAATACTTTTGTATCTGTTATTTTTTTTATATTTTCTGTTCCTATTAATATTTCTAATCTTTCTAACATAGTACCTCCAAAAAAGAAGAAGAGCTTAGTCTTCTTCTAGGTTATGATATACATCTTGAACATCTTCGATTTCTTCTAAAGCATCAATAAGTTTATATATTTTTTCTTTCTTTTCATCATCAAGAGCTACAGTCATACTTGGAATGAATCTTACTTCATTCATTATTTTTTCTTCAATACCAGCTTCTTCTAAAGCCTTATTCATATTGATAAAGTTTTCAAATGTTGTATAAATAACATATGAGTCTTCTTCAGTAATAAAATCGATAGCATCATTATTAAGGGCTATCATCATTACTTCATCTTCATCGTAAGTCTTAGGAAGAACAATAATGCCTTTTTTCTCAAACATATAGCTAACAGAACCGTCTGTACCTAAATTACCACCACGTTTAGTAAAGGCTGCCCTTACCATACTAGCAGTTCTATTCCTATTATCAGTCAAACAATCAACCATAACTGCCACTCCATTAGGCCCATATCCTTCATACCTTACTGATTCATAGTTTGTAGAATCATTCATATTGTGTGCTTTATCAATTGCTGCTTGTATCCTATCCTTAGGCATATTTTCTGCTTTAGCTTTATCAATAATCATTCTAAGTGACGGATTGTTATCAGGGTTTTTGTCTCCTCCTTTAGCAGCTACATAGATTTCTTTAGCTAATTTTTGAAAAATTTTACTTCTCTCAGCATCTATTAATCCCTTTTTCCTTTTAATTGTTGCCCATTTTGAATGTCCACTCATCTTATCACTCCTTAACTTATTAATTTGATTAACATTGGACCTAGTAGTAGTAAAAGTAGTAATGGTATAAAAAATATTACTGATACTATACTTATTTTTACTGGCATCTTACTAATTATTGCTTTTGTTTCTAATACTCTTTTTTCTCTTAAATAATCTATTTGATTATACATAGTTTCAACAATGTCATTACCAAAGGTATTAGCCTGTTCAATATTTAATATAATATTATTCACAGTATCACTAGGAATTCTTTTTCTTAAGTCCTCTAATGAATTATTTAAATCTTTTCCAAGATTAATATCTTTTAATACCTTTTGTATTTCAACTGATAAAGAAGAATCAATATTTTTAGAAGTAATTTCTAAAGATGTTTTTATACTTCTACCTGCCTCTAGAGAAAGAGCAAATACTTCAAAAAAATATAAAGCATCTTTTTCTATTACTTTTCTTCTTTCATTAATCTTAGTATCTAGTACAATAGGAACAAAGAGTACATACACTAAAAAAGCAATAATTGGTGCAAGTATGTAACCAAAATCCAAGAAATATAATACCACAAAAAATACTAAAATAGAAGATATTAATCTAATATTTAGCAACTTTATAGGGTCAGTATTAGAATCTATACCTAGATAAGCTACTTTTTTTTGCATATTTTCAATCTGTCTTTCACTATAAATTTTGTATTCAACTGTTCTTTTATTTCCTTTCATGCTACCACTCTCTTATTTTTACTATTTTTTTAACTAAAATAATATACACTATATATATTAAAATAATTGATATTAATATTATATTTCCTATAACTGAAGTAATAAATGTTACAAAGTAAGTTGGATCTAAAAAATAAATAAATATAAATATTAAAAACGGAATAGCAACAAGTACTTTAAAGACAAAATTTGATAAAGCAAGTGTTGACTCCATTTCGTCTTTTATTCTTTTTCTTTCGATAAAGCTTCTTTCTATTGAAGAGAAAATTTTTGTAATTTTCCCTCCAGTTTGATTTAAAATAACTAGGGATGAAGCCATATACTTTACTTCTTCCAATTTTACACGTGAAGCAAATCTATCAAATACCACTTGTAAATCAAGTCCATATGTTAAATCAATTAAGATTTTCTTAAATTCATTACTAATAGGACCTTCTAATTCAGTTGAAACAAGTTCTACAGCTTGCATAATACTTCTTCCTGATTTAAAAGCATTATTCATAATAATTACAGCCTTTAAAAAATCTTGTTCTATTCTTTTTTTCATTCTTTTTTCTTTTATTTTTAAGAAAACATCTAGAATAAAGAATCCTATTAAGAGTGATGCTGTTATTTGAATAAAACTAAACATTTTAAACTTTAATATATTTGATATAATCATAAGTAAAACTGCACATATTGAAAATAATATTTTTTTTGATACAAAGTCTAAACTTGTTTCTTTGTACCTACTATCAACTTCTACAAATTTTTCATATCGTTTGCTATAATCAGTTAATATTTTACTTTTACTAATTTTTTTACTAATTCCTTTAATTAAACTATAATAAATACTTTGAACTTTTAAAGTAAAAGAAGTTGGTTTATCTGATAAGGCTGTAATTGAAAAGTTTATAATTCTTTTCTCTTTTTTAATAGAGGTAAGTATTTTAAGAGTTATTATAAAAGTAATAATTACTACTAATATTAGTAATACTTGGATAGCTATATATAAACTTTTCATATTATTCCTCCTTTAAACTAGTCTTTCAAAGATATCATCAACGGTTTTAACACCTTTGCTTTTTATTTTTTTATATACTTTAGGTACGTATTTATATAAAACAAATGAACCGTTTACTTCTCCAGAGTCTGTTAATCCTTTTTCTTTGAAAGCAAATATTTCTTTTAGAATTATTTTACCTTCTCTTATTCCTGTAACTTCACTAATTGAAGTTATTTTTCTTTTTCCATCAGATAATCTTTCAATATTTACAACGATATCTATAGCATTTTCTATATATTCTCTAATTGCTAATACAGGTATTTGAATACCAGCCATTAAAACCATTGTTTCTAGACGATTAAGGGCATCTTCTGCTCCATTGGCATGAAGAGTTGATAAAGAGCCTTCATGTCCTGTGTTCATGGCTTGTAGCATATCAAATGCTTCTTTTCCACGCACTTCTCCAACAATTATACGATCTGGTCGCATACGAAGGGAATTTATTACTAAATCACGAATAGTTACTTCTCCTTCTTTTTCATAGTTCATTGTTCTTGTTTCTAAAGAAATAACATGATTTTGTTTTAATTTTAACTCGGCTGCATCTTCAATAGTAATAATCCTTTCTTCATCAGGTATAAATGATGATAGAACATTTAAAACAGTAGTTTTTCCAGAACCTGTACCACCACATACTAAAATATTTAACTTAGCCATAACACAGGCTTCCAAAAATCTAGCCATATATGGAGTAAAAGTACCATTTCTAATTAAGTCATCCGCACTAGATAAGTTTTCCTTAAACTTTCTTATAGTAAGCACTGGCCCATTTAAAGCAAGTGGTGGAATAATAGCATTTATTCTCGAACCATCACTAAGTCTAGAATCAACCATAGGATTAGCTATATCAATAGTCCTTCCAAGAGGTTGAATCATCCTTTGAATAGTTCTTATAATATGTTCATCATTAATAAACGAAACAGATTCATCTTTTATTATTTTACCATCTATTTCAATATATATTTCATCCGGTGCATTAACCATTATTTCAGTAATACTCTTGTCATCTAAAAGCTCAGTAATTGGACCATAACCATTTATTTCATTTTCAATTAAGTTAAAAATATGATTTCTTTCTAAATTAGTTAAGTCATATCCTTCCAAAGTAGTATTAATTTCATCATTTATATAATCATTTAAGTATTTACCAGTTGGTATATCATTATCTATTATGTTTTGAATAATTTTATTTCTTAAAGAATCTAATAAGTTTTTGTCTTTAAAGACACTGTAATCATTTATATCAGTATTAATATTTCTATTTTTATTTTCAATTTCAAATAGTTCAGAAAGTGTTTTTCTCATTATTGCACCTCCTTATTAATCAATTTCTTAGCAATTAGACCAAAGTGTTTTAAATCTTTTTTAGAAGAAAAGCCATTTGCTAGAATTGGTATTAAACCTGATGCTACTATCTTGTCTAGTTTATTTATATATAATGTTTTAGGTAAAGTAAAATCAATATTATTTTTTATAATACTTCTTATATCAAATGTTGTATAATAACTTTTATTCATAATAGATTCATTTAAAACTGTATAATAATTATCAAATGAAGCATCTTTTAATATAGATATAAAAGCCCTTGTATTTTTCAAAGAATACAAATCATTTGATAAAAGAACTAAAATATTATCACAATTATCAAGTAAAATGATATTAATTTCATTAAGAATATGAGTTGTATCAAGTAAAATAACATCATATTTATATAAAACTGTATTGAGAATTAAAGGAATATATTTAGAGTCAATTTTATTAGCTTGTCTTGGGTCTTTTACTGAAGAGATTATATCTATATTTTCATTATAGTTATAGATATAGTCCTCAACTTTTTCATATCTATTATTTGATAAATCTTCTACTAAATTAAAGATAGTTTTATCTGCTTTCATGTTTAAAGAAAGAGCAATATCTCCCCCGAACAAATCAAAATCAATAATTAAAACTTTATAACCAAGTAAATGATAAGTTCCTGCAAGATTAAGAGTAGTAACAGTCTTCCCTACTCCTCCTTTTGCAGAAGTAACTGCAATTATTTTTCCTTTATCTTTTTTCATATTTAACCCTCTTTATTCTAAATTAACTTCTAAATGATATTTTTTTATTCCTATTATATTTCCAAATATTGAATCTATTTCTTTTTTTAAATGGATTCCTCCATAAGAAATACTTACTATTTCAATATCTTTGTCATTATCTTTTATTATTTTTTTTATTTCATTTAAATCCTTATTCTCTTTTTCATATTCCATAGCAAGTTCTCCAACATTATTTAATTTGGTATTATTTATAGCTATGTAACAAGTATCAAAAACATATGCAAAAAGTGCAATAACAAGTGGTAATAAAAATACGAAGAGCACTAATGCCTGAGCTTTATTATTCATTTAATATTACCCTTTCAGTACTTATTTCATAAGGATTATTGAAAAAAGTTGATGCAAATGGTGTAATTAAATCAATCTTAGTTGTAAGTGTAATTGTACTTTTATTATTATTATTTTTGTAACTCAAAGTAACATCCTTTGGCAAAGTGCTTTTTATTTCTTCGTAACTTTTACCTTTTTGTTTGTAAAGTGCTACATCATTCATCATACCTTCCAAAGTATTTTTATTGTAAAAGACAAAAGCAAAGTCTATTACAATAAATAAAATCATGATAATTATTGGTAGCAAAATAACAAACTCTACAAGAGCTTGGGCCTTGTTATTTATTTTTCTCAACACAGTACCCTTCTCCAGCTTTGGCACCTTTATGATATTCTTCACCTACTAAAGCACAGGAAGATTTAGTAATTGAATCTTTTAAATATCCTCCTAGAAAAGTTACTAATGATATAGCAAGTACACTAATTAAAGCAATTATTAAAACGTATTCTACTAATGCCTGAGCTTTGTTATCTAATCTCATATACAATCACCTATTTTCCTACATTAATTTTATTATTTTTTTTGCTTGTTGTCAATTGAATTCTAATAAAAAGTGATATAAAATATAAATGAAGGGATTTGATTTTATGTTTTTAATACTTAATAAAGATGAAAAGCTTAAAATTAATAGAATTAATAAAATAAAAGGCTTAATGTTTAAAAAAGAGGCAATAAATGAAGGATACATACTTTATAACTGTGGTAGCATTCATACTTTTTTTATGAAACAAGAAATAGATGTTATAGTAATAGACAAAGATAATAAAATAGTAAAAATGAAAAGTAACTTTAAAAAAAATAAAATCTTAATATCTAAAGGTACAACTACTTTAGAACTTCCTCTTAATACTTGTAAATATTTCAAATTAAATGATAAAATAAAAATAATAGATTAATTTAAGACAAAAAAAGAAATAGAATTAATCTATTTCAATTGGTTTAGTTCCTCTAATGAAAGACCTGTACATTCTGAAATATCAGTAATATCATAACCCTTTTGAAGCATTTTAAGTGCAGTTTCTTTAGCTTTTTCTTGTTTTCCTTTTTCCATGTACTCATCATTTTCTGCTAAACGAAGCTTTTCATCATGTAACTCTTTATCATACATTCCTATTACTTCATCTTGTTCACTTGCTTCTTTAGATTCTTTAACATACTTTTCCATTATCTCATCACCCTTACTTAAATCTTTAAGAAGTTGATTATCATTTTCATTAAATATTAATAATAACTTCTCATATAGTTTAAGTTTATTATAATCTTTTTTTCTTATATTTGGCAAGTATATATTGATAATTCTTATCTTATTACTATATATTTGAAAATCATTAATATCTTTGGGTATATGATTAATATTTGTTATATAGCATTCTTCTAAAACATCTTTTCTACCTCTGAATCTAAAATTATTTATGTTTATTTGAATTACTTCATTAAAGTCATACTTCTTTCCTCTTTTCATATTTGCACTGTATAAAGAAAACATATAACCTAGATTTCTTTCTAAACTAGATTTTGAAGTATTATTATTAACTTCAACATTAAGTATCTTACCTTTAATCTTGCATAATAAATCTACTGTCTTATTGCTTTCTTCGTTTTTATACTTATCTATATTATTTTTTATAAACTTAGTATTTTTTAATACTTCGTTATAATCCTCATTAAATATAGAAGCAATTAAATAACAGATATATTCCATTCTAGATTCATTATTAATCATAGTCTTAAACATAGAATCAGATACAATTGGTATTTTATAGCCTTTGTAATAGTCAAGTAACTTATAACTATTTGTTTTAGATATTTCTTTATCTAAAGTACATTCTCTAAGATCTAACATAAATCTCACTTCCTTTCTAAACCACTATATAACATATAAAAATACAATGCAAATGAGTAATTTTAAGATTTAAGTACACAAAAAAGAACCAAAATAGATATTTTCCTTAAGGGAATTTTCTTATTTGATTCCTATTTTTTTATTAAAAATATTGTTTTATATAGAATTTAAAAAACTTTCTTTTTACTAATCTTATTTTCTACTGCTCGCCGCAAGATTTTACCTTGCAGGCTCGCTCATGCTTACTCAACTGATACTAAGTTGATATGGACTACCAGAAGTTCCTTCTCCACCTGTAATCTTTACATTAGATGACAGACTTAGGACTGGACGAGCCGCATACTCGCGGTTGTAGACGATGCCGTCATTATAGACATAGCCACTCGAGTTCACATAGAAAGCGTGGCTGGAACTGGCTGAAGTCTGCGGAAGTAACCATGTATTTTGTGACTTATCTAACCAGTTATTTGTTGTT
Organism: uncultured Bacilli bacterium; assembly: GCA_934090595.1. Taxonomy (GTDB): domain Bacteria; phylum Bacillota_I; class Bacilli_A; order RF39; family UBA660; genus JAEDJI01. Next base: position 7,833 of record CAKOJO010000049.1, read on the forward strand.
TTACAATTTGTAGAACTATCATAATCATCTAAGATACTTGTACATTCCTTTGATGCTCCATATCCATAATCACTGGCATACATTATTGCTATCTTTTTTGATGTATCATTTTGCATTACTGGATTGGTTCCATAATAGTACCCACTTCGATTGGCATCATTCTTTCTTTCATATTGCCACATTGTATCAGATGTCATTTTTGAATTGCTATATCCTCCCAGATAATATTTTGTTGTTCCTATCATGTTTTTTGCATCACTTGTTAATGTATTATAATAATCATTATTTAAATATGTATTTAATGTTCCTGTTACCCAGTTATTCCACGAATTAGTTGTTTTATCCTGATTTGTATTCCATGTATATTTTCCTATTGAAGTATCTTTTATTATCTTAAATCTATTTTCTATATTACCAGAGGTATCTTCAGTTGGTATTATTCCAATTATTCTCCATGTTTCATTATTAAATGTTACATAGTT
>CAKOJO010000050.1 GCA_934090595.1 uncultured Bacilli bacterium
AAAGGGACTTGAACCCCCATGGATCACTCCGCTAGATCCTAAGTCTAGTGCGTCTGCCAATTCCGCCATACCCGCATGTATGGTGGACCCTGTAGGGCTCGAACCTACGACCTCCCGGTTATGAGCCGGATGCTCTAACCAACTGAGCTAAGGGTCCATTGCTTATTAATAATATCATATTATTTTTAATAAATCAATACGTTTTTAAAAATTTTTACAAAAAAAAGAACCATTATTTTTGGTTCAATGCATTAAGTAAATTGACTTTAAACATATCTTTATCAGCATTAGTATTAGAAATCATAACACCCTTATATGTTCCAAGTTCACTACGATGACCTTCATCTAAAATATCTTCTGGAGTAATAGTAACAAGTAATACTATATTCTTATCTAAATAAACAGTATAATGTAATACTATATCACCATGTACCTTAGAAAATAATGCATCAGTAGGTAACTTTAATTCGTATTCTTGGGTATTATCCTTTTTAGATTCTTTAACCATTTTACCTAAGAATTTACCTTCTCTAATTGATGGATAATATTCAAATTGTAATTTCTTATAAGCAAGCATGTTATACTTTCTAACTGATCTTTCTCTTTTTCTAAACTCATTCTCATTAACATATTCAAAATGATAATTTAATCTTTTGTTTTCCATAATATAACCCCCAAACTTCTTTCTACTATGGTATCTCAATTAAGTGTCTAAATTATAGCACATTTTTTCGTTTTTGTCAACTTTTTTTATTATTTTCTTAAATATTCTTTGAGACCATTCTCTTCACAATATTCTTTTAGCTTCTTAAGAGCCCTTCTTTCTCTTCTGATAACTCCACATCTTTTAGCTCCATAACCAAACCATTCAGTGACACGATCAATAGTCATTTTCTCACCATTAACAAAACCAAATCTCATCATAATTATTTTCTTTTCTAGCTGAGTTAAACATTCAAAAGCCTCGTTTAAATAACCAGGTAAGAAAGCATCTAACACTTCATCTTCTATATCAGTATCATCTGCTAAATCACTAAGTAAAACTTCCGAATCTTTTTCTTCATTATTAGTATATTCAAGAGTTGGAAACATATATGGATAACTAGATAATAAATGTTTTATTTCTTCATGACTCATATTTAATCTACTCACCAATAAATCTATTGTAATATCATAACCATTATCAAGTAAAAAGTTAATGGCCTTTGTTATTTTTTGTAGTTTAACTTTAATATTATATGGAACTCTTATTATATCATCTTTATATAAAATAGCATTATTAATACTTTGTCTAATCCATAACATTGCATAAGTAGAAAATTTTGCACCTTTACTCTCATCATACTTCTCTATTGCTTTAATAACTCCTAAGGAACCCTCAGTAATAAGATCGCCGAAGGAAAGCAAATTAAGTCCACCATAATTATTACAACAATAGATAACAAGTGCTAAATTGGACTCTATAATTCTGTTTCTAGCATCAATATCACCCGCTTGAGCTTTTTTTATCAATTCTAATTCAGTCTTATTATCTAGTTTAATAACATTATCTAAATCCTTAAAAAATGTATATAAGTTATCAGTAAATCTATTATTACAATACATCCCTTTCATAATTTAACCCCCATATTCAAATCATTTAATTCTTTAATTTCTAACTTCTTAAACATGTCTTTTACTTTTTTATAGCACTCTATCTTATCACTAGCACTAATTCTATCAAATATCACACTACTACTTTCAAAGTCAATTAATTTAACATCTAAATCATCATTAACTAGAAAGTTATTTTCATGAATATCTAAATATAATATTCCATTATCTAGTAATTCATTAATTATATTTAGAACTTTATTATATAATATTTCTATATTGTTATTATTAGCTATTTCACATAAAGGTACATAATCTTTATATAGTTTAATAACTTGTCCAATGCAATTTTTCTTACAGGAAACTACCCCTACTGGTAAATCAGTAAGTTTTATTTTGCCTTGTCTTGAAGCTAATTCAGATACCATTTTTTCTATATTGTAGGATTGTCTCGTTTTATCAAATAAACTTCTTTCTATTTTAAAACCCAATCCATTTCCTATGTCATATATGATTGTGTTACTGTCTTCGAAAAATATTTTATCTTCATCAAATGAAAAATTTTTATCAATAACATAATTATCAATATCATAGCTCTTATGTATTTTATTAGTAAAACTATTTTCCTTGTTCACTATACCACCATCTTTTAAAGTGTTTAAATTATATCATAAAACGAACAAAAAGTCAATAACAACCGATTAGAGCTTTATACAAAAATCATCACTATACAACAAATAATGAAAAATAAAAAACACCTATATAATGGTGTTCACTATCTCATTAAGTGATACTTTATCTACATCATACCAATCAATATCACTGAATTGATTATTAAAAAAAGTATATTGTCTTTTTGCATAATTTCTAGACCTTTTCTTTATTAAAGAAATAGCCTCATCTTTAGTGACTTCTCCTTTAAAATAAGAATAAAACTCTTTATAACCAATTGCTGTATTAACTACTTTTGAATTAATTTCTTTATCATATAGTTTCCTTACTTCTTCCTCTAATCCAGAATCAATCATTTGATCAACTCTATCATTAATTATTTCATATAAATGAGATCGATCTCTAGTAAGTCCAATAAGTTTAAAATCATACAACTTCTTATTCTTATTTTCCTTTTCATCAAAAGTATAATCATAAAGAAGTGCTTTTAAATATAAACCAGTTCCTCCGACTATTACAACATTCTTACCATCATTAATAAGCTTATTAAGTATTTTTCTAGCATCTACTTGATATTCATAAACAGAATAATTATCTAAGACACTAACATTATCAATTAAATGATGTATAATTCCTTCCTTCTCTTCATCTTTAATCTTAGCAACTCCGATTGATAACTCTTTATAAACTTGTTGACTATCACAATTAATAATCTCCGCATTAAGCTTTTTAGCAAGCATAATACTAAGTTTAGTTTTTCCAACTCCGGTTGGTCCAATAACTGCATATATCATAATTATCTTCCTTTAACTAAACGTTTAATAGTACTTTCATATTCATCGGTCTTAGTTTTGGCATTAAACATGTACTTTTTATCACTAATAGTGGTAAAATTAACTCTACCTATATCATAACCAAAATAACTTAGAACCAACTTAATCTTCTCTTCAGCAGCATCACAAGTTATCGAATCATTACTATAAGCGTAGCCACATACTCTACTAGCACTTTCATCATAGATCGAAATCTTAATATCAGATAATTCATTATTCTTAATACTAAACGTATCTTCTTCTACTTGTTTTTTATCTAACTCATCACTTAAAGAAACAACATCAAACATATACTTATTCTTTGATATTTCAATCAGATTAACTATATCAAGATCAGTATAATAATTACCTGCAAATCTTCTTATAACTTCATCAGCTTGTTCCTTAGTTAATTCATCACTACTATAAGCATAACCACACATTCTACTAACATCTTGTTTATAAATAGATAATACTATATTTGACATATTATCCCTCCCAAAACATGACACATCATATCATAAAACGAACAAAAAGTCAAATTTATTAAATAAAAAATGATATGTATAAGACATATCATTAAGTTATCAATTTACGGATAATTGGTATGGAGCAGAACTTATACCAGATCCTCCGGATATTTTGACATTTGATGAAAGTGTTAAAACTGGGCGCACCGCAAACTCGTAGTTGCTGACGTTGTATCCGTAATTGACATTACCACTCGAGGTCACAAAGAAAGCATAGCTTGAACTGCCTGAACGCTGTGGAATCAACCATGTAGTTACACTTTTATCTAACCAATTATTTGTAGTTTTACAATTTGTATTGCTATAATCAAATAAGTTGTTTGTACATTCTTTTGATGCTGCATATCCATAATCACTTGCATACATTAGTGCTATCTTTTTATTTGCATCATTTTGCATTATTGGATTTGTCCCATAATAATATCCTGTTCTATTTGCTTCATTTTTTCTTTCATACTGCCATATTGCATCTGATGTCATTTGTGCATTACTATATCCTCCGAGATAGTATTTTGTTGTCCCTATCATGTTTTGTGCATCACTACTTAATGTATTATAATAATCATTATTTAAATATGTATTTAATGTTCCTGTTACCCAGTTATTATATGAATTAGTTGTTGTATCTTGTGTTGTATTCCAAAAATATTTTCCAATAGATTCATCTTTTATTATTTTAATTCTATTTTCTACATTACCATTTGTATCTTCAGTTGGTATTATTCCTATTATTCTCCATGTTTCATTATTAAATGTTGCATAATTGTTTACTATTGAATCTCCCCCACGATATCTATATTCTGTTGTAAACTTACTATCTACTTGTAATGTGTCATCTATTGTATGAGTTATCTGTTCAAGTCCATTTTTTCCTACATTTGCCTCTGCAAATTCTGTTGCAGTTAATCCTTTAATAGGTGCAGCTTCGTTATTTATATTTACTCTAAATCTATAACTATATTTCTTTTTATTAAATTTACTTGTATCTACTTTTTCATCAATCCATGCTCTTAGTCTATAACTTGTTGTTACTTCTGCTTTATTATTTGAAAATATTTCTTCTTGTGATTTTAATACATATTGATTTAGTTTATCTATTGTGGTAGGCTCAACCGCTACTGTCTCAGTACCATCAACAACCTTAGTAAGATAAACTTTAATTTCACTATCACTTAAAGGATTATCTACACTTATAGGTTCTAGTACTATGTTATAATTTAGTTTCCTTTGTGTATCATCATTTGTTCTTGTTTTTATATAAGAAAGAACTTTAAAATCGAAATAATTAGAAAGTGTTTTTCCTTCACTATCTTTTATAGGTAATGCATTATTCATACCTATTTCATTTGATTCACTATAACTCATTTTTACTTGTCCTGATTGTATTGTGTTTGAGCCAGTTAATAAATCATTTGTAGACATCCATATTGCATATGTTCCTAAAGATACTAGTACTATACTGAATAATGATAAGGATATCATCATTAATATTTTCTTTTTATTACTTTCCATGTTTAACACTCCTTTATATAATAATAGTATAACAAAAAAAGTACTTTTTCAAGCACCATTTTCATCTTCTTTTAGTTATAAAGTCCATAATATCATTATAATTATCATTCTTAGTCTTAGCACTAAAGATATAATTACCAATAGAAATCTTATTTAAACTAACATTATCAATATCATATCCACACTCATTAAGAGAACCAATAACAGCATATTTTGCTTCATCATAACTTATATCTACTTCACTGGTTACAAAACCATTTAAACTAGTAATAATTCCATCATCATGTTCTCCAGTAACTGATACACTTATATTAACCATATTATCCTCCCTAAAAACAGCCATATTATATCATAAAAAAGAAAAAAAGTAAACTACATTACTCTTTTAAACATCTTTTCAAGCTCATATATTGTATATGTAATAACAGTAGGTCTTCCATGAGGACAAGTAAATGGATTATTAGTATTTCTTAATCTTTCCAATAACACTACCATTTCTTCATGAGAAATATGTTCATTAGCTTTAATAGACATCTTACATGCTAAAGTAATAGCAATCCTCTCATTAAACTTTTCTTTATTAAAATCCTTATGCTCTATAATTACTTCGATTATCTTTCTAATAGTCTCATTAGTATACTCTTTCTTTATCCAAGAAGGATGACTACGAATAATTAAAGTATTAAACCCAAAATCCTCATAAGCAAACCCCATCTCATCTAAAACATTAATACTTTCTTTTAAAGACAAATACTCATTATTAGATAGTTCTATTTTAATAGGCACTAAAAGATCAACACTAGTATTAGTATCTTTACCTAATTCTTTTAGATAATACTCATAATTAATTCTTTCATTCGCAGCATGCTGATCAATTAAAAATATTCCATCCTCGTTTTCTCCAATTATATAAGTACCATGCGCTAAAGCTAAGGGGGTAATCTTTTTCATCCTTTCTTTTTCTACATACTCTTCTTCATTATCACTAACTACATAATCATTATTAAAATCAAAATTAATCTCTTCAAACTTAACTTCTTCTTTTAAATCTTTATCCTTAAAATCAACCTTATCATTAACAGTATTAACACTACCAATATTAGAAATAGGTCTTTGTTCATACTTAGCCTCTGGTATTAAAGTAAGTTTATTTAAAGAACTAGATACCATATTATAAATCATATCTTTTAACTCATCTATTTTAGAAAATTTAATATCCATTTTAGTAGGATGTATATTAACATCTATTATATAAGGATCAGTCTTAATATTTAAAACAATAATAGGATACCTATTAATTGGTAAATAAGTATGATACCCATCTAAAATACTACGTGTAATATCATTATTTCTTACATACCTTCCATTAACAAGTAAAGTAATATTATTTCTACTAGATCTATTAATCTCAGGATAAGAAATATACCCAGAAACTACATAATCACTATTAGAACACTCTACTTTAAGCATCTTTTTAGTAACATCAAGCCCATATATACTATTAATAACCTTAAGTAAATTACCACTTCCATCTGTATTAAGAAGTACTTTAGAATCATTTTCTAAATAAAAAGAAATAGAAGGATTAGCAAGAGCCATCTTATTAACATAGTTAAGGATATTAGCAAGTTCAGTATGAAGACTCTTTAAATACTTAAACCTAGCAGGAGTATTATAAAAAATATCACAAACACTAATCGAAGTACCACGTCTTAAATCAGTAGAAGAGCAATTAGTAATAACACCCCCAGTAACTTCAAGTAAAGTAGACTCTTCTTCATCACTAGTAGCAATAGTCATTTTAGAGACACTACCAATCGAAGGAAGAGCCTCCCCTCTAAAACCAAGAGTATTTATATTAAATAAATCATCTTTACTATATAACTTACTAGTAGCATGCCTAAGTATAGAATTCTTACAATCTTCCCTAGACATCCCCTTTCCATCATCAACAACTTTTATAGATTTAATACCAGATTCCATTAGATATATCTTAATAACACTAGCACCAGCATCAATAGAGTTTTCAACTAATTCTTTAACTATATTCATTAAAGATTCTACTACTTCACCTGCCGCTATCTTATTAGATAAATCATCACTCATTACTTTAATTATATTCATAACTACTCCTTACAATATGGTATATCTTTATCATCGATTAAATCTTTTTGTACTCCTTTAGAATCAGTAAGAACTACTTTTAAACAAAAAGCATCAGCTTCACTCGGATAAACGATAACTCTTTTACCATTTTCTAAACAACTATTTGTAAGATCACCAGCATCACTAGTAATACATTTTGTAGTAATTTCATCTGAGTTAATGTTTTTATTGTCATCTATTTTTATACTATCATCATCTATTTCAGTTTTACATATTCCATACTTTAACATTTCTTCAAATTCGCAGTTTTTCATGTTGCTACTAGTATAAAGATAATCACCAATATTTTTACCCTTTTTAACTACTTTAATATAACTTTTTTCCAAGTCATCATTACTAAATGTTTCTTTATTATAATTAAACCCTTTAGGTATATAGCCACTTGAAACTAACTCACTTAACTTATATTCTTTGCCATATTCTAAGTCTGATCCATTATAAAGGCTCTTAGTTCTATAATTGTTAAAAGCAGACTCAATAGTTTCTCTAACAGCAACAAGTTCTTTTTCCTTAGCTTGTTTTGTATAGCTTCTATAAGATACAACAGTAAGAGTAGTAATAATAGAAAGTATTACTATTACCGCTAATAGCTCAACAAATGTAAATCCTTTTTTATTCATAGATATCATCTCCTAAAACAATTCTATCACAAATACAAATAAAAAAAAAGAAATAGTTTAATTTTTGAACTTGTCAACAAAAAGTAGACACTAAAAGAATATTATTTAAACCCTAGTTGAGTTTTATAATCAATTGGGGTT
>CAKOJO010000051.1 GCA_934090595.1 uncultured Bacilli bacterium
CGAAGCTATTGATAAGAAAATTACTGATGAGCAAGCAATAATCAGCGAGCAATCTGAGAAGGTTAAATCCAAATTTGTCGAAATGTTTGGGGATGTTTCAGATAACAATTTACTTTCAGACTATTGTGCAATAGAAAAAGGTTCAAATATAACACGAGATGAAGTGGTTAAAGGCAAAATCCCTGTTATTGCAGGTGGCATTAGTCCTAGCTGTTATCACAATGAATCAAATAGAGAAGCCGATATTATTACGGTTAGTGCTTCTGGTGCAAATGCTGGATATTTGAATTATTGGAGTATACCTATATTTGCATCCGATTGTAATACTATACAGTCATTAGATAATAAAAAACTTCTAAATATATACTTGTATTATTATTTATTGAAAAAGCAAGATTATATTTACTCATTGCAGCGAGGCTCAGGCCAACCGCATGTTTACGGAAAGGATTTAGAAAAAATTAAAATTACAATTCCACCCATTGAGTTACAAAATCAATTTGCAGATTATGCCAAAACCTGCGACAAATTGAAATTTGAAGTTGAAGAGTTTACTAAAATCACTTATGAGTAGAGGTGTAATACAAAAATGACCACATTGGAGTAAGCCGTACTGTGGTGTGGTCATTTAGTTTCAAGTTCCGTTTAAATGCTTCAATTAATAACTTTAAATTATCGAATTCCCAAGTGTATCTATCATATGAACTTTTCTTTCTTATAATGCTTTCTATGGACTCGTGTCATTTTTAAATAATCATATCAATATCTAATCATAAATGCCTAATCATAAATATCTACTATTTTAAAAAATACCGCAATGCCTTTTGGCACTACGGTATATAAAAAGACTATTATTCGTAATATTTCGAGCTTTATCTGCTTGTCCCCTATCAGAACAACCTCCATACGACAAAATTCTTTCCAAAACACAATGATAACACTGTAATTTGAAAAAATATGTCATATTTTGTGCTAAATGACAAAACTCTGTTTTTACATTGTATAGAGAGCTTATATTTTATTTTATCAAAATATCTATACCAGGGTGTAATATATCTTTTGACAGCATCATCTCGAAAAAAGCACAATATTTCTTGCAGTGTTGTACCGAAGCTTTCCCGGAGGAAAGCCGCATCCTGCAAGGTAAGAAGCATTGCACTCAAACTCAAGCTTTACAGAGAAAACTGCTTTTTGCCTGTTGTTTGCAATAATTCTGCACAGCTCATCCCTGTCATGAGCTATTAATCCGTTAAGCTTAAAATAATTCAGATTATTTTCTGTGCACTTCGGGTAAACACTTCTGTCAAAAATATGGTCAACGGCTATTTCATCATCACTTAGATTAAAATAATCGTAGGAGCCTTCACCGTAGATTGTATCCCATGTTACATCAATGTGCGCCGTCACACCGTCAATTCTTGTAATATTCCACGCATGAGCTTCAGTTGTACCGTCAGGCTTTATACCTGTGCCTGTGACAATTATTGACGCAATATACATACGGTCACACAAGAGCTTATACGCATGGGCAAAACCTTCACATACACAGCATCCCTTAACCAATGCGCCGACAAGAGAAAAGCATTCCCCGTCATACGGAGGTTTAGCCATTACGATATTCTGCTGCATCCAGCGGTGCGCTTCAATCTGTCTGGCAAGCGGTTTCATATTCGGCTTGATGTGAGCTTGAATAAACCTATCAATATTATTCTGCGCTGTCTGCCACAATGACTGAGCTTCCACTTTTGAATATTCATAGCTGAACATCAGTTTAAATCCGAACGGCGATTTACCTATCATAACGCGTCGGCTGTTAAGGTAAAAGAACACAGGATTGTCAAAGAGTACGGCGTTGATGATTTTTTGGATATCCACTGATGATGCATCGCGGATTGACAACACATGCTCAAAGCGCAGAAGTGCTTCACAAATACTGTTATAAATTTCTTTTTCTCCGTCTGACAGACGGGAATAGTAATACTTTGAACCCTTGTCATCCATAATCCACCATTATTTATTCTTGATCAGACTGTTGTTCGAAACAAGCACATCGTCCTCGTAGATGCGAATTGATTTTTTGCCGTCAGGCGAGGTATATTCAAATTCTCCGTCCTTTTTACCTCTGTTCCAGTATCCATTCAAAACACCGCCGTCTGCATAGGTGTAAACACCCCAACCATTCGGATAGGAATAGGTATACCAGTCACAATCTAAAGTATCTCCGTTCTGATAATGGCAGAGCCATGTACTTTTAATTTCCCATCCTCCTCCCAGGTCCTTAAAATATCGCACAAGTCTGCGTCCGTCAGGTAAGGTTACAATCAGGTCGTGTTCAGAAGATAAAATATCATCAATAAAGGTTCCTTCTTTACGGATTCTTCGGTAATCAGTCAGAACACCTTTTCCGTGGCGCTTATCATTTTTCCATTCACCCTCATAACGGTACGCACTGGTATCGGAATATTCAATCCCAAAGCCCTCTCGTACACCGTGATTCCACTCACCTTCATATATCAAACCGTTGGTATAATACTTTTTTCCTTTGCCATGAGGATATCCCTCATCGTCTGTTTCACCCTCATAGGATTCAAGCTTAAGGAGCAGGCGGTCATACTCACGCTCCATTGCACCACGGCGTCTTGGATTTTCTGTAGAAAGCTCCCACGCCATACTGTCGGAATAACCGCTGTTATTCATAAGAGAAAGAATCTTAACAAGCCTATCGAGCTTTTGTTTGTCAGTCATATCTTCGGTAAATATGTCCTGAAGTTCAAGAGCGTCCTGTTCTTCCAATGTCAGATTTTTTTCGTACATAATGTCCTCCTATTTCATAAAACATTGAAGAATTAACTTGTCAAACTCACAAATACCGTTTACAAGCTTTCGGCAGGAAATTTCAGCAGGCTTTTCAGGTGTGATAACATACTCTTTTCCTGCAATCGAAACAGTGACCGTATCTTCTGCGACAGACACGATTTCAAGCTCCATAACACCTTTCTGAAAGCCGTAACAGCCTATCATATCAAAGTAAACGGTGCCTTCATCTGCTTCAATCTCTTTCTTCTGCATATAATCATCGGAAGCAGACTGTGCACCTAAATTGCCTATTCGTAATACTTTCAGGTACGGCACCTTCTTTTTCTCATACAATGCGGCGTTGCTTCTGATATGCTCAATATCAAGAACACAAGCCACCGACATATCATCGGCACTGCCCTGCGCCGAAAGCTCCGGCAGATAATCTGCAAGGCCCTGCACAGCCTTTTCCTCTGCTTCGGTTGCAAAGGAGCTAAGCACCGTGCGATAAAAATTGTGCAGATGTCTGTCCTTACTGAAAGAGTCATCAATGCCGTCACTGCCGACAAATACGGCGGCAGGAAGTTCCCGACTGAAAAAATAACGGAATTCACTGCCTGCGTTTGAATCGCAGATAGAGGTTGTAACATTGAGAAAGCACTGCTCATCCCACGGAATCGGCTCGCAGTCTGTTCCGTCCATACCGAAGGCAACGCACTTTCCGTCACCGATATGCACTCCGAACCAGAAGTCATCGGTAATGACTGCGCCTATGAGCGTAGCACCGTATGCCGAATGCACCTTTTCGCCCTTTTTATATCGGGCTTTGGCTTTTTCCGACACATCGGTCATTTCTTCTTCCCCAAAGGGATCAGCGGCAATATCTTCTTCAACGAGGATATTCCAGTTTGTCACCACACTGCGCATAAACCAGCGCATCTGCTCTTCAATCTGTTTATCTGTTATGCACGCACCCAGTGCGTCGGCAAAGTTCTTTGCCTTATTTTTCAGAAACGAATCGTCTGTCAGCTCTTCCTGTGATGTATCGGCGCAAACAGCAAAAGCGTCTGCAACACAGCGACAAAATGCCTGAACTGCAAAACGGCTTCCACGGTCGGAACGGAAATAATCCGCACCGCCGTGTCCGTCTGAAATAACAGCGAGCTTATAGCTATCTGCTTCTATGCTTGCCGAATAATCCTGACAAACCGTTCCCTTTTTTATGTGTGACGCACCGATGCTCGTAAAATGAAAGCTGCGGTACATATCAATCACCAATTCCAATCTTCCTGATTGCCGGAGGAAACAGGTGTATTACCGATTTCAACTCCGTCTGTCGCATTATTTGATACGGTTGTCTTAATAGCATCAATAGTTTCGTTCTGTTTATTTGTTGCCTGATCAACACCGCCCTTGCCTACGCCGCTGGACTTGGAGCCTATCTGAGAAGCGGTAACCGATACAAAGCGGATCATCTTAGTAAGAGCCTCGGGAGTGTGAACAGTTATAACTGCTTCTTTATTTCCTGTAAACTCAGCGAGGACATCCTTGTTAGCATCCTCTCCGATAGCGACAGCTACCTTGATTGCCTTTTTAAACCAGTTATTCTCCTTGAGCTTGCCGAGCTCCTTTTGATAATCATCGGTCGGCTCACCGTCAGAGAGCAAAAAGATTGCCGGGGCATATGAACCTGCCACATCGCTCATAAACGCTTTACGTGAGAGCTTTTCATTAAGCATTTTGCACATCTCGCCGAAATCGGTGAGACCGTCTGCATTCAGATCATTCCACTGAAAATCTTTCGCATCCATAGGAGCCGGAGTAATCCAGCGTGCACCGCTTGAAAATTCCAGCACTGCAATTTTAATAGCCGCATCGGCGTTCTCACCGGAAAGCTTGCAAATTTCGGGAAGAACCTCCTCAATTGCGGAGTTAAGTGTGCCGATTTTGCTTCCGTCCATACTTCCCGATGTATCTACCAGGAAAAAGAGTGTCATTGTTCTGCGTGCAACCTCAACCGCACCGCCGTATGGACTTTTATCATTTATTGTTGACATAATAGAATTCCTCCTGCAATTAGTATTATTTACTGTATTCTACAATTCCCATACCGTTCGGGAAATGGATAGCCTTGATTGCCATTATAGGAGCAACCTGTCCCTTTGCAATAGGCTTGAGAGCACCGTCCTGTGTTTCAACATTCCACACTATGTCGCTTAAATTTCTCAGTCCCCACATTGCCGGGTTCTGAGGATTACGGTTTACTTCTCCGATCACCTCGGTGAAATCATCACTGCTCTTATCAATATGACAGCGGTACATATTCACGCCGGGGAATAAAGCCAGTCCGTATTTGTGGTTATGACAGTTGAGCACAGGCGGCTTTGGAATTTTCTGACCGCAGTTGACGCAGAAAGCATCTCCTGCAACATTGATAAAGGTTTCGCTGCCGCAGGGACAGGTGATTATTGTATCACGAAGTCTTGTAAAGGCAATCTGCCAATCGTTGTCGGTCAGACGAGGTGATTTTCCTGACATCGCATCCTTCGATAGCGACTCGATAAATTTATTCTGAATGAATTTCGGATACATCGGCCAAAATTTTATAGCATTTGAATGAACGCCACGCACAGGTCTGTTGCTGTCATCGGTCGGGTCGTAAATAAAAATCGGATCTATGCCGTAGTACTTAAGCTCCAGTTCCTCGGTAAGACAGGGTGCTGAAACAACACGCTTGCCCTCAAGCGGATGATCGAGAAACAAGAGGCGGAACAATACCACCGCCAGAGAGAATCGGTCGGTTTTGGCATCGGGTCGCTTTATATTGCGGACAACCTCCGGCGCCATATAACGGGCTTTTCCTGCGATGCCGAGGCTTTCACCGTAGGGTGCAACATTATCGTTGTCGCAGATGAGAACATCGCCGCTTTCGGGGTCAATAAAGAAGTTGCCGTCGTTTAAGTCCTGATAGGAAAAGCCTTTTCGGTGTAATTCACGGAATCCGTTTGTGATATTCAGCGCCGCATTAACAGCCGCAGAAAGTGACTGAAAATGCACCTTAGCCAATAGGAATTCCGAAAACTCACGGTAGTTTTTCGGTCTTAGCTCCATAACATAGCCGAAGCTTTCATCAACAGGCTTTGTAAGATACAACGGCCACAAAAATGCCTTTGTAGGTGCGCCTGAATTTATATTGTTTTCAAGGTTCTGATAGAACTTTTTGGGATTTTGTACGGAACCCTTGTGATACCATTTCAAGGCATATTCCCTGCCGCCTACCGACACACGGTAAACAACACCCTGACCTCCTTCTCCGAGCTTTTGAATTATTTCGGCATAAGAACCGTTGGCAAGCGGTATCTTATGGCCTTTCGGGTAATACTCTGCCATATTCTAATCTCCTTTCGGTTTTTATTACACTGTTTCTCAACCCCGCATCCAGCGGCTCAGGTCATCGGGCAGTTCTTTTCCGAATAAATTTGCCTGACATTTGGGGCACATTCCCGTTATCAGGAATTCACGCTCAAACAGGTTAAGCTGTGGCAATACATCCTGAATGTCCTCGTCTTCCCCGGTAAATTTCCGGTATCCTTCCAACTCATCCGGCAGTAAACCCAGACTGATGGTTTGCTGACACATCGGGCATTTTGCGGAAATATACTGATACTGCGATTTTGTCTGTGTATCTGAAATAAGTGCTGTCTGTACTATCAAATCCAACAGTTCCTGCGTATTGTCAGATACGGAAGCCTTCTCAATATACTCTCCTGTATCAGCATCCAGCTGATACAAATACTCTTTTCCGTCTTCGCCCTTTCCCACAGCAAGCAGTACCACATCCATTGTTTCTAAATCCAAAACAAAGCACATCTGCCGGAAATCCTGATCCTGCAAATTCTTCTGAGGCAACTGAGCAATATAAATTATCCCCTGATCTTCGCCGTAGACATATGCTTTCACATCGAAATCTTCAGCATAAAATCGTATATATTTTTCCATAAGCTGTGCTACACGATTGTAAAGGCAACTGAAAAAATAACCGCCCTGTGTTACAAAAGTTGCCGCAAATTCTCCCGTCTTATCTAAACACAGATACGGTATATAAATTCGCTCTGTGTATTCACGAGCTTCCCAATCTCCACATGCTTGCAGAACATCTTCACGCAGCTCAGCGGTTTCATTCAGCTCAATATAATCTTCCCATCCGAATGCCAGTTCATATACTGTCTTTTGCAGTACATCATCAGATACAGAACCGTAATTTATATGGATGCCGTCTGAATTCACTTCGCCTAGCATTGAGGTGTTTTCATCGCTGTATTCCACAGTAAAGTAACGAAGAACGGACTTCTCTTCGCTATTATCCACGATAATGAATACTCTGCGACAGAAAGGAGCTTCAAGTCCTGACTCGGGCATATGGATAATGTAAACTGACTGTTCTTCGTTAGGCGTAAATACTGTGACACGAAAATCCGAATCGGTATAAGGGTTTTCCATATCTGCATTTTTGCAGACATAGTCATAGATTTGCGTCATATAAGTTTCTTTTTTATCAAGGATACTGCCTATAAAATTCTCCGATTGCTCAAACAGCATTGTCGGAATCACTTTAAATTCAACTAAATACCTCAGTTCCATAATTTTCACCTGCTTTATCTGATTTTATCTAACAACGGCTGAATATAGCTCATCAGTTGTTCGTAAGAACCGATAGTGATAAACAGAAAAATACCGCCGTTAATAAGTGACAGAATAATATTGAGAATTCCGATCCCCGATGAAGCTTCAGAGAAAGAAATAAACGCAGTAATAATAGCGCCTATTGCGAGTATAACCATAAAGCACATTGATATGATTAAATAGTTCTGTTCAAGGATTAAAAGCAACACCAGATTTGCTATTGTAAATAAAATCAAAATAACCGACAGGCTCTGGTGAGTTTCGGGTCCTATTTCATCAAGTATCAATACTGCAAATATAGCGAGAGCACACAGCACAAGACCGCCGCCTATGCCTATAATCCACTGCCAGACAGTCCACGAGAAATCTCCCGGCCATATAAAGAATAAAAGCGCACTTAACACCGCCGCTATTATGTTAGGCGGCATATACTTTTCCTCTTGCTCAATATGGGTAAAGACTGCGTTTGCAACAGAGCCTGCAAAAATGAACG
>CAKOJO010000052.1 GCA_934090595.1 uncultured Bacilli bacterium
TTATAAAATAAAATTTGTTCAAGTTTTCATTACTATGTGTGCCTTGAACGAAGTGAAAGGAATGGATGGTTTTTATGGATAAAATTAATGTATATATATGTGTAAATGATTATAAAATAAGTACTGCAGGTACAATTTCTGATGGTGTTATTAGTTGTTTTAAGGATTCTTTAAAAATTGATTATGATATTAACAGGAAATTGTTAATAAAGGAAGATATTTCTTCTGTTATAACTATTGATTTTGAAAAGTGTGAGATGAATGTTAGTTTAAAAGAGTTTGATGGATGTTTTATTAACAATATAGTGTTGAAAAGTTATTCTTGTGATGATAATAGAATAGAAATTGAGTATTTGATTGATGAAAAATTGTATAATTTATTAATTATGTATAAAACTTGTAAAAAATGCTTGCAAAATAATTAATTTTAATGTATAAATATGTAGTGGATGCACATGAGTGTTAAATACATATAATATTTTGAATAATAATTTGAAAGGATGTATCGATATGAAAGTGAATAAACTAAGTAAAGAAGAATTAGAGGTTATGTCTTATAATGATATTGCTGATTTGTTACTTAATGAGGAGAGTAATTTAAATACTGCGGTTTTATTTAAGAAAATAGTTGATTTATTAGAGTTGTCTTCTTCGACTTATGAAAGTAAAATTGGAGATTTTTATACTTCAATGTCTAATGATAAAAGGTTTATTTTATTAGAGGATGGTACTTGGGATCTTAGAAAGAATCATAAGTCTAATGTTGTTTTGGATGATGATTTAGATGATTATGATGATGAAGAATCTGATGATTTATATGATGATTATGAATCTTATGAAGAAGATGATGTATTTGATGAGGAACCAGATGATGATATATCTGATATTACTGAGGATTATAAGAATCTTGTAATTGTTGATGAAGAAGATTTGGATAATGAACAATAATTAGTGGTGATATAATGATAGATAGATTGGAAAATATATTAAAAAAGTATGAGGAGCTTGATTTAGAGCTTGTTAAGCCTGAGGTTATATCTGATATTAATATGCTTACTAAGTTATCTAAGGAACATAGTTCTTTAGAGGAAGTTGTTACTGTATATCGTAGATATAAGGATGTTCTTACTGGTATTAGTGATGATGAGGAATTGCTTAAAGATAGTGAACTTAGGGATATGGCAAAAGAAGAGCTTGAGGGTTTATATAAAGAAAAGGAAGAACTTGAAGGAAAGCTTGAGATACTTCTTTTACCAAAGGATGAAAATGATAGTAAGAATGTTATAATGGAAATACGTGGTGCTGCTGGTGGAGATGAAGCAAATATTTTTGCGGGTGATCTTTTCCGTATGTATCAAAAGTATGCTGATTCACTTGGTTATAAAATAGAGGTTTTAAATGCTGAAGATGGTACGAATGGAGGATTTTCTCAAATTGAGTTTATGATTAAGGGTGAGGGTGCTTACTCAAAGCTTAAGTATGAGAGTGGTGCTCATAGAGTACAAAGAATTCCTGTTACTGAATCTCAAGGAAGAGTTCATACTAGTACTGCTACTGTGGTGGTTATGCCTGAGCAAGAAGATTTAGAAATAGAGATTAAAGAGTCTGATATAAAGGTTGATGTATATCGAAGTGGTGGTGCTGGAGGACAAAGTGTTAATACTACTGATAGTGCTGTTAGAATGACTCATTTGCCTACTGGTATTGTTGTTACTTGTCAAAATGAAAGAAGTCAATTACAAAATAAAGAAAAAGCTTTACAAATATTAAAGGCTAAGATTTATGAAGAAACAATTAGAAAGCAAGAGGAAGAACAAGGCAATGCTAGAAGAAGTAAAATAGGAACTGGGGACAGATCTGAAAAGATTAGAACTTATAATTATCCTCAAAATAGAGTTACTGATCATAGAATAGGACTTACTCTTAATAAGCTTGATAGAATTATGGAGGGGGACCTTGGTGATGTTGTTGAGGCTTTAATAAATGAGGATCAAAAGAGGAAGTTGGCTCAAGATGAAGATTAATGATGTTTTAAGAAGACATGATGGAATTGATATAGAAAAGAAGAAACTTGCTTTAGGGCAAGTTTTGTCTTTATCTTTGATTGATGTTTCTTTGTCTTTGGATAGGGAGTTATCTTTTTATGATTATGTTAAATATTTATATGTTGTAAAAAGATTAGTTCGTGGTGTTCCTATTCAATATATCTCAGGTAAAGCTTATTTTTATAATAGATGGTTTAATGTTAATAGACATACCTTGATTCCTAGGGTTGAGACTGAATATTTGGTTAGTGATGTTAATAAGCTTATTGATGAGTATTTTCCATCAAATGTTAAAATACTTGATATTGGTACTGGTAGTGGTGTTATTGCAATTACTTTATCTGAGCTTAGTGATAAGTATACAGTTTTTGCGACTGATATATCTCGTAAAGCTCTTAGGGTTGCTAAAAGTAATGATAAAAAGTCTTTGGTTAGATTTGTTCATACTGATTTATATTCTTCGATTGATGATAAGTTCGATGTTATTATAAGTAATCCTCCGTATATTAAAAATGATTCTCTATATGTTGATAAAGATGTTTTAAGATTTGAACCTCATCTTGCTTTGTTTGGTGGAGAAGATGGACTTTTGTTTTATCGTAGAATTTTTAGTGATATAAAAAGAATTGTTAATGATAAAAATATTATTTGTTTTGAGACTGGTGAAGATCAGAATGATTTAATTGAAGAGATGGCGCTTAGTTATTTTCCTGATGCTAAGGTTATAAAAAAGAATGATTTGAATGGATTTAATAGATATATTTTTATAATAAATGAATAAATCTTTTTAATTTGTATCATTATGTTTATAGGTGATATGAATGAAAAGATTTTTTATTATATTTATTTTGTTTTTAACTCTTGTTATTTATATTGATAAATATGATTCTAATTATTATGTTATACCTGATGATTCAATTAGGATTAGAATTATTGCAAATAGTGATAGTTTTGATGATCAATATATTAAGATTAAAGTGAAACAACTTATTGAACCTGTAATTGAGGAAGATCTTAGTAATAGTTCTTCTTTGGAGGAGTCTCGTTCTATAATTAAGGATAATCTAAATAAGTATGATTCTATGATATCTTCTTATTTAGTTGATAATTCATATAGTGATAAACTTTCAATTAATTATGGAAGTAATTATTTTCCTGAAAAAGAGTATAAGGGTGTAAAGTATGAAAGTGGAAATTATGAATCTCTTGTTATAAAACTTGGGAGTGGAATGGGAGATAATTGGTGGTGTGTGATGTTTCCTCCGATTTGTTCGCTTGAGGTTGAAGAAAATTCTGATATAGAGTATAAGGTTTTTGTGAAAGAATTGTTTGATAAATATTTTTAATATTTTAAGAAAAATTGCTTAAATATACGAAAAATAAGGCAAATGCTTTCTTTTTTTTTTTATTTGTTGTAAAATATTTGTTGGAGGGATTAACATGGCGATTTTAAAAAAGATGATAGATCATGAATACAAAGAACTAAGAAGATTTGAAAAGATTGCAAATCAAATCGAAGCACTTGATGAAGAGTATCAAAAATTAAGTGATGAAGAATTAAAAAATAAAACTGTAGAATTTAAAAAAAGACTTAGTGAAGGTGAAACTTTAGAAGATATTAAGGTTGAAGCTTTTGCTACTGCTAGAGAAGCATGTTTTAGAGTAATTGGTGAAAAACCTTATCATGTTCAATTGATTGGTGGACTTGCACTTCATTATGGTAATATTGCTGAGATGAAAACTGGGGAAGGTAAAACTCTTACTTCAGTACTTCCTGCTTATCTTAATGCTTTAGGTGGAGAAGGTGTTCATATTATTACTGTTAATGAATATCTTGCTACTCGTGATGCAGAATGGATGGGACAAATTCATAATTTCTTGGGAATTACAGTAGGACTTAATTTAAGAGATTTAAATCCTGCTGAAAAAAGAGCTCAATATGATTGCGATATTTTATATTCTACAAATAATGAAATTGGATTTGATTATTTAAGAGATAATATGGCTATTAGAAAGGAAGATAGAGTGCTTCAAAGAGGATTAAATTATGCAATAATAGATGAAGTGGATTCTGTTTTAATTGATGAAGCTAGGACTCCTCTTATTATATCTGGTGGATTTCTTGAAAGTAAGAATCTTTACTTAGAAGCTGATAAATTTGCTAAGCGTTTAAAGAAGGATAAATCATATACATATGATGCCAAATTAAAAAGAGTTAGTCTTACTGATGATGGAGTAAAGGAAGCAGAAGAGTATTTTAAACTTAATAATTTATATGATTTAGATAATGCTACTTTAGTACATTTTATTAATCAAGCACTTCATGCTAATTATTCAATGAAGAAAGATTTTGATTATGTTGTACAAGATGGTAAGATTGTAATTGTTGATCAATTTACTGGTCGTTTAATGCCTGGTAGAGCATTTAGTGATGGACTTCATCAAGCTATTGAAGCTAAGGAAGGTGTTGAAATAGAACAAGAAACTAAGACTCTTGCTACTATTACATTCCAAAATTTATTTAGAATGTATAAGAAACTTTCTGGAATGACTGGTACTGCTAAAACTGAAGAAGAAGAATTTAGAAATATTTATAATATGTATGTTATAAGTGTTCCTACTAATAAGAAAGTTATAAGAGAGGATATGGCTGATTTAATTTTTGCTAGTAAAAAGTCTAAGCTTAAGGCAATAGTTGATGAAATTGAAAAAAGACATAAGACTGGACAACCTGTGTTAGTGGGTACTATTGCTATTGAAGTGAGTGAGGAAATTAGTGATTTGCTTAAGAAAAGACATATTCCACACGAAGTTTTAAATGCTAAGAATCATGCTCGTGAAGCTGAAATTATTGCTAAGGCTGGTGAAAAAGGTTCTGTTACTATAGCTACTAATATGGCAGGACGTGGTACAGATATTAAACTTGGTGAAGGTGTAAAAGAACTTGGTGGTCTTTGTGTAATTGGTACTGAAAGACATGAGTCTCGTCGTATTGATAACCAATTACGTGGACGTTCTGGTAGACAAGGTGATCCTGGTTATTCACAATTTTATATAGCTATGGATGATGATTTAATGACTAGATTTGGTTCTGAAAAGATTAAAAACATACTAGAAAGTATGGGTGTGGATGATGGTCTTGCTATAAGAAGTAAAGTTTTCTCTAATTCAGTTAAATCTGCTCAAAAAAGAGTAGAAGGAAATAACTTTGATATGAGAAAGAGTGTTCTTCAATATGATGATGTTATGAATAAACAAAGAGAAATGATATATAATAAGAGAAATGAAATTTTGGATAACGAAAGTATTCATGATGAAGTTCTTAAGTCTATGTATAATCATATTGCTGATGTTGTCGAAGCACATTTAGATCAAAATGATAAGTTAAGTGATAGTGATTTAGATGAAATATTAGAGTATGTTAATTCTAATTTACTTAGAACTGGTATTAATAAACAATCTCTTGATTTGAATGATGTTGATGGAGTTATTAAAACTATTTATGATGTTGTTGTTAAGGAATATGAAGATAAGATAAAAGATATTCCATCTGAAATTGCTAATGAGTTTGAAAAAGTTATTAGTTTAAATGTTATTGATAAGTATTGGATGGAACAAATTAATACTATGTCTCATTTAAAAGAAGGTATATTCTTAAGACAATATGCTCAAGATAATCCACTTAGAGCTTATACTGAAGAAGGATTTGAATTGTTTGATGAAATGCTTTCTAATATCGATAAGTTTATTACTTTGTATCTTTTAAGAGCAGAAATTAGACAAAATATTGAAAGAAAAGAAACAGTAAAAAATAAGACTACTAATATAACTGATGATACTCAAAAAGGTCATACTAAGAGGGTTAATAAAGTTGGTAGAAATCAACTGTGTCCTTGTGGCTCTGGTAAGAAGTACAAACAATGCTGTGGTAAATAAGCCTTTAAACCCTTATGAAATAAGAAATTGACTAAAACACTTAAATATGCTATAATAGTCCCATTAAATTTGCAATGGGGTTGTGCAAATTAATGATATAATCTCATTGTATATTCAATGAGATTTTTTAAGGGGGGAATTGTATATGAAAGGTGAATTAGTTCTGGTTGATAATGTTTTTAGTGAAGAAAATGAATTTGAAATAAGTTTATCTGCACATGATTTTTGTTTAAATATTTATGTTGATGATGAGTGTACATTAGAACAACAATTAAAAAATAGAAAGTCATTCGAGTATTGTATGAATGCTCTAGAAGAATTTTTGGCATTAGATGGAGAAGTAAATGAGGATATGATCAAAGGAAAAGATTATATTACTCAAAATTTTGATAATCTTATAGATAGTGTTGAGTTTATTAAATTATCATTTGAAGAACAAGATAATATGGATTTTATTAGAAAAAATCCGTTACTTTTAACTAAAAAAATTGTTATAAGTGAAATGTTAGATATTACTGATTATGATAGATTAATGGAATTAATGAATGAATATAAAGATATAGCAGATAAAATATATGTATCTTTATCTGGTAATACTAACTATGTAAGCTTAATGGATTGTTATAAAACAATGAATGCAATTGAACAACAAGCCAATGAAATAAAAAAATTAGGT
Organism: uncultured Bacilli bacterium; assembly: GCA_934090595.1. Taxonomy (GTDB): domain Bacteria; phylum Bacillota_I; class Bacilli_A; order RF39; family UBA660; genus JAEDJI01. Next base: position 6,658 of record CAKOJO010000052.1, read on the forward strand.
TTATCTCCTATGGAAACAATAATGTATGTGTATGATCAAGTAAGAAATAGAGTGTATACATTTGAAAATGATGATGAATCATGCTTTAAGTCAAGAGATTTAACTGAAGTAATGTTTGGAGATAGAATTGTATGTGCAGGATATGCAAATGTATTTCATGTACTTTTGCATTATATTGGTATTGAAAATTTAGTAGTATATCTGATGGAAAAAAATAATCCAAAAACTGGTCATGCAAGAAATATTATCTATGTTAAAGATGATAAATATGATATTGATGGAGTGTATTACTTTGATCCAACATGGAATAGTAAAAGAAAAAATGAAACTAACGAATACTTATATAGATATACATATTTTGCAAAAACTAGAAAATTCATGGATGATGATAAGAATTATGATTTTGAAGATAGTTTCTTTCCAATGTATTCAGTAGATATGGATAAGAAGATTAAAAAAATAATTGAAGATGCCAAATATGAAAGATTAATGCCATATACAAAATCTTTAAATTATATGTCTGGTTTGGCAACTCATTCTTCTTTAATTAATCCAATAAATGTTATGCCGATGTCACCAATGTATGGACAATTTGATACAAAAGAATTTTTAGATAAATTCTCATTAGTGTTCAGCAAATTTAATAAAGAATTATCTGCTGAAACAATGTTGAAAGTATTTAATAATGTTAGAAAAATTGAATATTATCAAAATCCTGAATGGTATCCTTATTCATTGGAGGATATGTATAAAACTTGTATGAGATCAAATTGGCAGTTTGAGAATAAACATTTAGATGCAAGAGTAAAAATGTTACAAAGAATACTTGGAGAACAAGTAGAAGTTGAACCTATTGATAATTTTAGAAATTATGGACATGAATCAGGATTATTCCAAGATTTAGAACGAGTAAGAGTAGCAAAAGTATTAAGACTTGTTTGTGATCAAAAGAATAAATAGTAAGAAGATAAATGTTACCTAGTTTGATAAATAAGGCAAAAAATAAAATTCAAAAATTGTTATTAATTTTCAAAAATGAACTACTAAATATTAAAGTATTAAATAACAAATGATAAAGTAAAGAACAAATAGAGTATGTCTATATGATATACTCTATTTAGAGTGTTGACAGAGTTCAATACTCTGAGAAAAAAATAATTTTTTTCTTTTTTTCTTGACAAGTGTAAAAAATACACATATAATCTCACGTTTGACACTTTTAGTATATTAAAACCTCACAAATCCTTGTCACATAATGGTTTGCGAGGTTTTT
>CAKOJO010000053.1 GCA_934090595.1 uncultured Bacilli bacterium
TGCAAATATTGATAAACCTATCATAGTTAGTTTCTTTTTCTTATCATTCATAATCTTACTCCTTTACCTATCTTATAACTTAATTATATATATCTTTTGTAACAGTGTCAATCTTCATTTTATTTTATAAAACAAAAAAGAGCTATTTCTATAAAGCAAATAACTCATAAAAAAAGTTTAAATCTAATTTTAAAAATATAACTAATAGAAAAGCAAGCACTAAGAATGGTCCATATGGAAGTTTTTTTTCTTTATTAGTAAAGTAAATAAATAGTGATATTGGAAGAGCAATAAAAGCAGATAAGGCTACAGATAAGAATGATATTGCTGGGGTTGTTATCATACCAAGAACAAAGATTAGTTTTATATCTCCTCCACCAAGTGATTCTTCTTTAAATAGGATATTACCAAAGAGCATCAATAAATACATAAATGTAAACATTATCACTCCGAATACTAAGTATTTACATGCTCCGATAAAGCCAAATCTAAGTATATTTATTATGAATACTAGAATAGCAAAGAAAATATTTATTTCATCAGGAATTATGTAATAGTTTAAGTCAGTAACAACTATTATGACAAACATTGAAGAAAGGGAAAGAGCAATTAAAAGATCATAACTAAAACCAAATACATAGTAACTAATAGCAAATAGTAATCCTGTAAATAATTCAATCATAGGATAGAATATAGAAATTTTGCTTTTGCAACTTTTACATCTACCACCTTGTACTAAATAAGAAATTACTGGTATTAATTCACTAGATTTTAAAACATGATTACATTTTGGGCAATGACTCCTAGGTCTTATTAGTGATTCTTTTTTGCAAAGTCTAAAACCTACAACGTTATAAAATGAACCAAACATAAGACCTATTATGAAAAATAAGATTAAATAAAATACATCCACATATATCCCCCACTTACATTATTTGTCCATAGAATGAGAACATTGGTATAATTACTGATAACACTACAACACCAACCATTATTGCTAGTAAAATGATCATTACTGGTTCAATAAAGGTATTAACTCTTTTTATTGCGTTGGTGTATAGGTCATTATAGTAGTTTGCTACATATTCCATCATCATTGGTAGTCTTCCAGTATTTTCACCGGTTACAAGCATTTCATATGCAACGACTGGGAAGGCCCATTTTCCTTTGAAGGAGTCGCTTATTTTTGCACCCTTAGCCAAGTTGTTTAAAGAATCATTTATTATTTCTTTATATACTTCATTTTGAGAAACTGTACCAAGGATTGCCATTGAATCTGTTATAAATACATTGTGGTTTAACAGAGAAGAAAATGTTTTTGTAAATTGGGTTACTTCTTTGTAAATGATTAAGTTTTTTATAACAGGTAGATGCATATAAAAGGTTTGCATTGCTTTTTTAAATGGTTTGATGTGTTTGTAACTCAAAATATATGTTAATAATATGAGTACCACTACGATAATAATAAATACCGCATTTGTCTGAACAAAATTACTTATTGCTAGAATAACGATTGTAATTTTAGGTAATGTTGCTCCATTGGCAACGAATATTCCTTGAAATTCTGGTATAACATAGACTAAGATGAAAGTAAGTACGCAAATGGCAAATACAAAAATGATTGTTGGATATGCCATAGCACTTATAGCCTGTTTTCTTGTTCTGTCGATTGAAGTATAATAGTCTGACATGTCATCAAGTATTTCTGGTAAGTCTCCAGTCATTTCAGCGGTTTTTACCATATTTATAAGTAGCTTGGGAAAGGTTGATCCTTGTGATGCTAAAGCGTTTGAAAAGCTTTCACCTTTATATAGTTCATATGTAATATTAGAAAAAATTCTTTTTTGATCTGGTTTAACTGATTGTCTTTCTAAAATTCTCACTGAATCGATAAGAGGAATACCTGCTTTTAGGTATGTAGAAAGTTGAGTTAGGATAAATGCTAGTTGTGATATTTTAAGACGAGTTGAACCAATTTGAAAGTTAAGGACACTGTTCATTAATTCAATTTTTATTACTTGGAATCCTTCGTTTTCCAAGAATGCTTTTACTTCTGCAGTATTGCTCCCATCAATCATACCTTTTATTTTTTGACCTTGTTGGTTTAATACTTCATAAGAATATCTGTTTCTTTTGACATCAGTTGTTTTAAGATTTCCAGCAATATCTTTACCAATTATTTCATTATAGTTAATAGGGTCACCTGGTTTTTTCTTATTAAACTCCATGGATTGTTCATTGTAATTAGTTTGTTCAAGTTCTTTTTTAGTTTGTTCTTCAAGTAATTTAAGTTGTTTTTGCATTTCTTCATCTAATTGACCCTCTTTTAAAGAAAGTTCACCACGAAGTTTGTTTACATGAGCTAAAGCTTCGTCCATTTCTCCTTGTAAGTTATTAACTTTGTTTTCAGATGCTTCAATTTGCTCTTTTAAGATATCTACATAGTCATCTAATTCGTTTACATATTGGTTTTGATTTTCTACTACATCTTCTGCATTAAAATCGTTATCTAATTTTTTATCTTTTTTCATATGGAACTACCCCTTTATTATTTACTATAATAATTTTACAAAAAATAAGGACTTATGTCAATTATAAAAGAGAAAATAAAAAAAGAAGTCTTATGGACTCCTGTACTTTTATATTTAAAAAGTTTTTAATTTTTTTAATTTATATAAAATAATACTTTTTAGCACGCTTTTCTATATTAAAAGGTATTTTTGCCTTAGGGCAATTCTTGATTTTGTACACTATTTTTCATACCAAAAGTCATTTTTGCTCGTTTGCATTGTGTTTCTATATGGTATATAGTATTTTTTGCACGTATCTTTGGGCGTCGGCTTTACTTTCTATGAAAGTGAAGTGGTTATTATGATGAGCAAGAAAGATTGTACAATCTTAATGTTTTTTATAATCTCCCTATTGCAATTATATATAATCATCATGTTAATACATAAACTTTATATGTAATAAAATAGCGACGTCTCTCTGATATAGAGAAACGTCGCTTTCTAACAAACTAGGAAGCCGACGTTCAAGGAACGTGCTTCTATATATAATATACTACTTATTCTTGTTTTATACAAGTAATTTTGATTAATTTATTGTGATAAAGTATATGGATTACTTGAAGTTCCTTCTCCTCCAGAAATCTTTACATTAAATGATAGATAAAGGACTGGGCGCACGGCATACTCGAAGTTGTAGATGTAGTTGAAATTGACATAGCCACTCGAGTGCACAAAGAAAGTGTAGTCGGAATAGTCTGAATGCTGCGAAAGTAACCATGTATCTTGACTTTTATCTAACCAATTATTTGTGGTGTTACATGCAACATCATCATAATTAAATAAGTTACTTGTACATTCTTTTGATGCTCCATATCCATAATCACTGGCATACATTATTGCTATCTTTTTATTTGCATCATTTTGCATTACTGGATTACTTCCATAATAATATCCTGTTCTATTTGCATCATTCTTTCTTTCATATTGCCACATTACATCTGTTGTTATTTCTGAAGTATTATATCCTCCAAGATAATATTTTGTTGTTCCTATCATACTCTTGGCATCACTTGTTAATGTATTATAATAATCATTATTCAAATATGTATTTAGTGTTGCACTTGTCCAATCATTTGTAATGTTTTCATTCCAATATTTATTCCCTATTGAAGTATCTTTTATTATCTTAAATCTATTTTTTATATTACCAGAGGTATCTTCAGTTGGTATTACTCCGATTATCCTCCATGTTTCATTATTAAATGTTACATAGTTCTTTACTACAGAGTCTCCTCCTCTATATCTATATTCTGTTGCAAATTTATTATCTACTTGAAGAGTGTTATCTATAGTATGTGTTATTTGTTCTAAACCATTAGTTCCCACTATTGCTTGGGCAAATGTTGTTGCATCCATTCCACTTTTTACACTAAGTTTTAACACATTCTTAGATTCTGTACTACTACTCCATTTAGCATATGATGCATTTGTAAGATTATAAGAGATTACTCCTGTTAGTACAAGAAAAAGAATACCTACTAATGACAATAGATATTTATTATAGTCGTTTATATCTTTAAATAAGGGGTTTTGTTTTATTTTATTACTAGTATTTTGCCCCCCCCCCAGACGAATATTTGTTTATCATATTACTTGTTAGGTATATACAAATTATACATAAATTTTTGCTGTTACACCTGTCCTCCTCTTTAGTTTTCTATAATTTAATTTTAATACAAAAAAGATACTTTTTCAAGTACCTTTTGCGTAGTTTTATTGTTATTAATTTTATCAATAAAACATTAGAGCCAAACGAAAAGTACCAACTCATCAAGAGCAGGTACTTTTCTCATACTAATTTTAGATACAACGTAGAACAGAGATAGTACTAACCGTCAAATTAGTATATCTCTTTTTTAGTATATTTAATTTTATTTTAAATATACTTCTCTGTTCATGCTTAGATTATATCAAATATTTAACTTAAATGCAATATTTTTGAAATTTTTTAATTTATACAAAATAGCACTTTCTAGTATGCTTTTTTATATTAAAAGTTATTTTTCTCTTAGAGCAATTCTTAATTTTATGTACTGTTTTTTATACCAAATGTTATTTTTGCTCATTTACATTGTACTTTTATATAGTATATAGTGTTTTTAGCACGTATCTTTGGGCGTCGGCTTTACTTTCTATGAAAGTGAGGTGATGTGTAATGAGTAGAAAAAACGACATGATTTTCATCTTGCTTATTATCATCCTATGGCTTTTATATATTATCACTGTTAAAGCAGTTTAATATATAAAAATATAGCGACGTCTCTCTGATATAGGGAAACGTCGCAACTCTTGAAAAACAGAAAGTCGACGTTCAAGGAACGTGCTTCTCTATATATAATATACTACTTATTCTTGTTTTATACAAGTGCTTTTATTCTTTTATAACGTTTAAAATTTCATTATGTATTTCTTCAATAGTTTTAATCTTGTTATTTTCTACACAATCTATTGTAATAAAATTATACTTGTCTTTTAATTCTAAGTATGCTAGCTCTGCTTGTTTTAGATGTTCTTCATCTTTTTCGTGTTCATCTAAGCTAATTCTATTCTTTTTTAAGTCTTTTGTATATTCACTAGGCATATGTAAAAATATAGTTATATCAGGTTTTATGAGTCCCAAAAGTTCATATTCTAGTTTTTCTAACCATTGATACATTTCATATCTTTTTTCTTTATCTTTAATCTTTCCGCCTTGATGTGCCATATTGCTAGAGACATATCTATCCATTATAACAATGTAGTCTTTGTTTAAATAGTCTATTATTTGTTGTAAATTATAATATCTGTCTGCTGCAAAGTAAAGACTTGCTACTTTTGCATCAACATGTGAAGCTCCTTCTTTGAAATATGACTTGCATATTTCTTCTTTTCCAAGATATGGTCCTCCGATTATTTTACCTGTTGGACTATTATAATTAGGAAAAGTAAGATATACAGCTTTCTTATTTTGATTTGTTAGGGATTCCACTAATAACTTACTTTGAGTTTCTTTTCCACTGCAATCAGTGCCTTCAATTACTATAAATTTACTCATTTTTTCCTCCTGTAAAGTACGTGTTTATAGTTTATTTCATTATCTTTCAAACTACTTATTACTTCTTTTTCATAATTTTCTTTATTAAATTTTGGAAAATAAGTATCTGCATCAAAAGTTTTATCTATTTCTGTCAAATATATTTTGTCTGCTTCTTCTAAAAATATTTTATATACAGATTCTCCTCCAATAACAAAGACATCTTCATCTTTATCTTTATATTCTTTTATAAATTCTTCTTTACTTTTAAAAGTAGAAACTTCTTTAATATTATTTCTTGTAAGAACTATATTTTTTCTATTTGGAAGAGGTCTACCAATAGATTCATAAGTTTTTCTACCCATTAATACAGTATGATAAATGGTAAGATTTTTAAAATATTTTAAATCTTCTTTTATAGGACAAACAAGTTTATTATCTTTTCCTATTTCGTAGTTAGAACCTACCGCCGCTATTAGTGCTATATTCATTATTGTGTAATTGGAAAATTAATTTTTCCCATATGTTTATAGCCTCTTACTTTTATATCTTTAAGTTCTTTAGAATTATCAAATGAGAAGAAATCTGTTATATCTTTATTCAAAACTAGTTCTGGTTTTTCTTTAGTTAGTAGCATATCAATCATTTTTAGTTCTGTTTCTAAGCTTTTATAAAAATCGGTATCTTTTTCTGATTCATCAAGTAATCTTTCTGTGAATATTCTTCTTAAACCTAATGAATATAGATCATCTTTTTTTATTTCTTGGTACTTTTTATATCTTTTTAATTGTTCTTTGATACCAATTAATTGATTTTTATAAATATGAGCATCTTTTATTGAATAAGAAATAGTACCAGCTTCTTTTTCTGTAACTTGGGCAATCATTTTTAATAAAGTAGCATATTGAGTAACATTGAAAGGTAATCCAAGAGGTACATCACAACTTCTTTGATGAACCATTAAATTAAGTTTATCTTTAGTAGCATCCCATTCTGTAGACCAAACACATGATGGCAAAACAGCAGTTCTTAAAAACTCATCTTGCCAAAGAGACTTAACCATTCTTCTGTCGTTTGGATTGTTTTTAATTGTATCAATTAGGTTTCTTGTATGTTGGTATCTATTTACGATATAACCATAAGCAGTACCAATAGTATAAGCGTATTCTTTACCATAGTATCTTGCTTCTTTTATATTTTTACCGGGCATTTTACTCTTGGCAGTAAAAACATTGCCATTTGTATCTAGTTTAGGACTCATTTTTGAATTAGGATTGTCTATTGGAACGCTTAAAGGGTCTAAGACTACAACCTCTTTATCACTGTCATAACACTCAGTAACAGGTTCATAAATTCTATAAATACCGTCTTCATCAATCATCCATTCATCCCATATATGTACTCCTCTTTCATGCAAATCTCTTACGTCATTTGAAGCCATTTGCCATATCCAAAGCATTTCTAGTATTGCTTGTTTATGAAACATTTGCTTAGTCGTAAGAATAGGAAATTCATCTTTTAAATCAAAATAAAAAGTATGTTCTGGAACTTTTATAGTATTAACCCCAGTCCTATTCTCTACTTCTACACCTTCATCTAATATTTTATTTAATAATTTTATATAATCTTCATCGAACTTTGTCATGTTTAACCTCCCTATCATATAAATTAAATATATCAAATATAAAATACAAAGTCAATAAAAAGTACATTTGTTTGTCATGTGCTTTCATTATTGGTTTAGTTGGCTTAAGAGGCCTAGCGACAAGCGAAACTAAGAAGAAGTACAATATTTCTATATATTGAAGAACAGATATCATCCTTTTAGCTTTCTATATTTTAATTTTAATACAAAAAAATACTTTTTCAAGTACTTTTATACAAAATCAATTAATATACTATTTTCAATAAAAAGATTGTCCTCTTTTATAAAATAATATCCATTTTTATATTCTAATTTTTCTACATTAAAATTATCTTTTATATTAGTATTATATCTTTTGAAAAACTCTTGATTATTTACACCTTGTACTTTTCTAAGACCAAGTATCATAAAATAACTCATGTCTATTTCTTTAGTAATAGTTTCTTTTTCATAGATGTATTGATCTTTTAAATATTTATTTATATTTCTAGTATTATTATATCTAATATTATTAATATATCCTGATGCTCCAAGGCCAAAACCATAGTATGTATTATTATTCCAATAGTTTAAA
>CAKOJO010000054.1 GCA_934090595.1 uncultured Bacilli bacterium
CAATAGTAAAAACAAAAAAACCCTTATTTTTAAAGGATTTGAGAATGATTTTTAATACAAAGTGTCAAAGATGGGAACAAATAGAGTATGTCTATATGATATACTCTATTTAGAGTGTTGACAGAGTTCAATACTCTGAGAAAAAAATAATTTTTTTCTTTTTTTCTTGACAAGTGTAAAAAATACACATATAATGTTAATACGAGGTGATAATGTGGAAGTTACTAATAAGTTATATAGAAATATTGGTATTCATGTAATTACAACGTTATTTACTGTTGATAAAGGTTCTATTAAAGTTTTATTGGTGAAAAGAACTAATGCTCCGTATAAAGATTATTGGGCTTTGCCTAGCGGCGCTTTGTATAATAATGAGTTATTATGTGATGGATGTATGAGAGAGTTAAAAGAAAAGACAGGTCTTACTAATATTAATTTAGAATTTGCTGCTTTATTTGATGATATAAATCGGAGTGATTTGATGAGAATGATTGGTATATCTTTTATTGGAGTCATTAATATTGATGGAGTGAAATTACAGAAGGAGACTCTTAAGACATCATCTTGTGATTTCTTTGATATTAATCAAATTCCAAAGCTTGCATATGATCATAATAGTATTATTTCTAAATCTATTGAAATACTTAAGGACAGAATTTTAGATAGTAATATTTTGAAAGATTTATTGCCTACTGAGTTTACTTTGCCTGAACTACAGAGTGTTTATGAAACTCTTTTAAATAGGAAACTTGATCGACGTAATTTCAGGAAAAAATTAATTAATGATGGAATTATTGAAGATCTTAATAAAACTGTTACTTTTAAGGGAAATAGACCTGCAAAAATGTATAGGTTTTGTGATATTAATAAAAAAATTAATGTATTTTGATAATACATTTTTAAATACAATATTAAGTGTAAAAAATACACATAAAAGGAGATGCGATATGATGGATAAAAGAATAAATTTATATATAGATTTTGATGGAGTTATTATGGATACTATAAGAGTTAGTTATAAGATGATGGAGAATTTAGGGATTGATTTAAATGATAGAGATGCTGTAATTAAGTTTTATCAAAATATTGATTGGAATGAATTGCTTGCAAATTCTGAGGAATTAAAAGAAGCTTTTAAATATATTAATATGATTTATGAGGAAGGTATATATAATCCGATTATTTTGACTACTGTTAATTCTTTACAAGAGATGATTGCTAAAATAAATTATGTAAGAAGTAAAAATGATCATATTAGTGTTATTTGTGTTCCAAGTGGAGTTGATAAATCTATGGTGGTTAATGCAGCTGGTTCTATTCTTGTTGATGATTATTCTGGTAATTTGATTAAGTGGGCTAATTCTGAAGGTGTTAGTATAAAGTTTGGTTATGATGAAAAGTTTGTTTCTATAAATTCACTAGAATATTTTGTTAGAAATAAATATGTTAAGAAAAGATGTCTTACTGCTTAGTTTTTGGATATTAACAATGTTGTTAATATCTTTTTAATTGTTGCTATGACTTTTTATTTGGATTATAATAAATATGTTATTATTTTTTGGAGGTTTTTATGTATTGTAGGTTTTGTGGAAAGAAAATTAATAAGAAAGATATTATTTGTCCTTATTGTGGTAATTCTTTTTCTAATAAATATATTGTTATAAGTGGTATTATTATGTTTATAATGGGTATTTCTTTGGTATATGGTGTTAGTTTTGATGGATATGATGATAAGATTTTTATGTTTTTAATACCGGGTATTTTATCTATTTTGTCTAGTGTTTGTAAGTTGTTTTGTACTAAAAATAATAAATTTTTCTTGATATCTGGTTGTTTACTTTTTATTGGTGCATTATCTAATTTTATATCGATTATGGATTTATCTATTTATGCTGTTTTATGTATTATGTTTGGTATATTTGATATTATTTATTATAGATAATATCTTTTTTTATGTGTTTTATTGTTCTTTTTTATTTTTTTTTGTATAATGTCTTTAGGTGATAATATATGGAATTAAATGAACTTAAAGTTGTTTTGAATAGTAATCTTTCTAAGATTGAAGAATTATGGAGGTTACTTTGACGTTGATTCTAAATTGAGTGAAATTTCTTCTTTGGAGGAAAAGGTTAATTCTAGTGATTTTTGGAATGATGTATCTAGTGCTCAAAAGGTTATTGATGAGCTTAATGGAAAGAAGAAGAGTATTTCTTTAATTGTTTCATTAAAGGATGATATTTGTTCATATATTGATTTTATTGATATGATAAGTACTTTATATGATGAAGATATTTATAAAGATATTTGTTCTTTTGTTGAAAAATTGCCTTCTTTGGTTTCAAAAATTGAGTTTGAAGTACTATTTTCTGGAGAATATGATCATTCTAACTGTATAGTTGAGATTCATGCTGGTGCTGGTGGAACTGAAGCGTGTGATTGGTGTAATATGCTTTATAGAATGTATACAAGGTATTGTTCTAGTAAGGGTTATAAGATTGAGGTTATTGATCTTCTTGATGGTGATGAAGCTGGTATTAAAAGGGTTAGTTTTTTGGTTACTGGTTTTAATGCTTATGGGTATTTGAAATGTGAAAAGGGTGTTCATAGATTGGTTCGTCTTTCTCCATTTGATTCAAATAATAAGAGACATACTTCTTTTGCTTCGGTTGATGTGATTCCAGAGATTGATTCTTCGATTGATATTGAAATAAAGGATGAAGATTTAAAGATAGATGTTTATCGTAGTAGTGGTGCAGGGGGACAAAGTGTTAATACTACTGATAGTGCTGTTAGAATTACGCATTTACCTACTAAAACTGTTGTTTCTTGTCAAAATGAAAGAAGTCAGTTGAAGAATAAAGAAAAGGCTATGCAAATTCTTAAATCTAAATTACTTCTTATGGAAATGGAAGAAAAAGAAAAGGAACGTCTTGCTCTTAAGGGTGAAGTTAAGAATATTGAGTTTGGTTCACAAATTCGTAGTTATGTTATGCATCCTTATTCAATGGTTAAGGATCATCGTACTAATATGGAAACTAGTAATGTTAATGGTGTTTTAGATGGGGATTTGGATTTATTCATAGAAGGTTATTTAAGGAGTTAGTTATGGAAAATATTTTGAGTATTGTTAATAATAAGAATAAGATTAAAAGATTTTTATTTGTTATACTTGGTGTATTTATTGCTGCAGTTAGTTTTAATTTATTTATTTATCCAAATGATATTGTATTTGGTGGTCTTACAGGTGTCAGTGTAATTATTACTAATTTTATTAATTTGACTCCGTCTTTTATTATTTTTGTACTTTCTTTTGTTTTATTACTTGTTGGTACAATATTTTTGGGAAAAGAACCTGTTATTAAGGCGTTAGTGGTTGCAATTGTATTTCCTCTTTTTGTACAGTTGACTGCGAATATTGGTGATTTGATAAAGGTTGATACGAGTGATCAACTTCTTCTTGCTTTGTTTGGCGGAGTTATGTATGGTTTTGGAGTTGGACTTGTTTTTAAGAATGGTTATACTATGGGGGGTACTGATATACTTAATCAAATCTTACATAAATATCTTAAGATTTCTATGGGTAATGCTATGCTTATTGTGGATGGTTCTATTGTGCTTATTGGTGCATTTATATTTGGATGGACTAAGTGTTTGTATGCTATTATTATCTTATATATTATTAGTATTTCTGTTGATAAGTCTATGCTTGGTATATCGGATAAAAAAGCTTTTTATATAGTTACTAGTGAGGTTGATAGAATTTCTTCTTTTGTAATTGATGAGTTAGGTCATGGTGTTACTGTTTTTGATGCTCGTGGTGCTTATTCTAATGAAAAGACTAAAGTTTTATTTACTCTTATTCCTACGAAGGAGTATTATAAATTTAAAGAGGGTATAAAAACTATTGATAAAGAGGCATTTTTTACTGTTTTAGATGCTTATGAAGTACTTGGTGGTGAGTAAGATGGCTGATATTAAAGCTTTTATTAATGACAAGAATAATGTTAAAAGATTTACTTATATGTCTATTGCTATGTTTTTTTCTGCTTTGTGTTTCAATCTTTTTGTTTCTCCGATTAACTTAGTTTCTGGTGGTACGAGTGGTCTTGCAATTGTTCTTAGAGAAATGTTTTCTTTAGATGCTTCTATTAGTATTTTTGTACTTTCTATTATATGTTTTATACTTAGTTATATATATTTGGATGCAATTAATTCTATAGCAGCACTTTTTGCAGGCATTATTTATCCTTTGTTTATAAAGGTTACTTCTGGTATTGGTGGTATTATTTATATTGATAATTCTAATATTTTGCTTCTTGTTCTTTTTGCCGGTTTAATAGGTGGAGTTTGTCAGGGTATTGTTTATAAACAAGGACTTAATACTGGTGGTATTAATGTTATTGCAAGAATTATATTTAAGTATTTTCATATTTCTATTACTAAAGTTAATTTTATTATTAATTTCTTTATTGTAGGAATGGGGGTTTATTTATTTGGATTTAATATGCTTTTATATGCTTTTGTGTATCTTTTTATATCTAAGTATGTTGGAGAAAAGATAATGCTTGGTGTTTCTTTGAATAAGGCTATTTATGTAATTAGTGATAAATATAAGGAAATAGTTCTTGTTTTAAATAAGGAGCTTGGTCATGATGCTACTATATATAATGTTAAAGGTAAGTTTAATGATGAAAAACGTAAAATGATTATGAGTATTATTCCTAATTCTTCTTATTATGAGGCTAAGGAAATGATTGGTTTGATTGATCCTTCTGCTTTTATATTTGTTTGTGATAGTTATGAAGTGTATAGGCAAGATGAAATGATTGGAAAGGACTTAAAATGTAAATAAGTCTTTTTTTGTTGTTTTTTGGTTTTTTTCTTTTTATTTTAATGTTATAATGTTATAAGAAAGTGAGGTGCTTTATTTTGGATATAATTAAAATGAAGAATGTTTTTAAGACTTATCCTAATGGGGTAGGTGCTATATACGATTTAGATTTAAATATTGAAAAGGGAGACTTTGTCTTTATTATTGGTGGATCTGGATCTGGTAAGAGTACTCTTATTAAGATGCTTTATCGTGAAGAAAAACCATCTCGTGGTGAAATAATTGTCGGAGGAGTTAATGTTGTTAAACTTAGAAATTCTAAAGTGTATAAGCTTCGTCGTAAACTTGGAGTAGTGTTTCAAGATTATAAACTTCTTCCAAAGCTTACCGTTTATGAAAATGTTGCATTTGCTTTAGAAGTTACTGGAGCAGATAATAAAACAATTAGAAAAAGAGTAGTTAGTGTTTTGGATAAGGTTGGATTAAAGGATAAGGTTAAAGAGTATCCTGATAAATTATCTGGTGGAGAACAACAAAGAGTTGCAATTGCTCGTGCTATTGTTAATAATCCTAAGATACTTATTTGTGATGAACCTACTGGTAATTTGGATCCTAAGATAAGTATGGAAATTATGGAAATACTTGAAAATGTTAATAAGGATGGTACTACTATAATTATGGTTACTCATGATATTAGTATTGTTGAAAAGTTTAAGAAACGTGTTATTGCGTTAAAAGATGGTAGACTTGTTAAGAATTATGAAAGGGGGTACTTTAAACGTGAAGACTTGTAGGACTTTTTTAAGATGTTTACGTGATGCTTTTAAGAGTGTTTTTCGTAATTTTAGTTTGTCTTTAGCTAGTGTTTCTTGTATTACAATTACTTTGATTATAATTGCAGCAGCTTTACTTTTATCAGATAATGTTCAAAACTTTACTAAAGAAATTGAACGTGATGTTACTATTGTTACTTTTTTGAAGTCTGATGTTTCTGATTTGGATCGTGAAAACTTTGAGTCTGCTGTTAAGACTAATAGTAATATTGATACTTATACATATAAGTCTAAAGCTGATGTTAAGAAAGATATGCAAAAAGAAAATGATACTTTTAGTTCTGTGTTAGCAGAGTGGGATGATGTTAATAATCCTCTTAAAGATACTTATACTATTAAAGTAAGAGATGTAAAAAAGATTGGTGAGACTGCTAAAGAGCTTGAGGCAATTGACTGTGTTAGTACAGTTCAATATGGTGAAGGTTTAGTTGAAAAGTTAGTTGGAGTATTTGATGCAATTAAAAAAATAACTTATGCTATTGCTCTTTCATTGATAGTGGTAACTGTGTTCCTAATTATTAATACTATTAAACTTACTATATTTTCTAGAAAAAGAGAGATTGGTATTATGAGACTTGTTGGAGCTTCAAATCTTAGAATTAAACTTCCATTTGTTATTGAAGGAATATTCTTAGGAATGATTGGTTCTATTATACCGATACTTATAGTTGTGTTTGGATATAAAGCTTTATATGATTATTTTGGAGGAATTTTATTCTCGCCAGTAATAAAACTTGTTGCTCCGATGCCGTTTGTAATTAATGTATCAGTAATTATATTAATTATTGGTATGGTTGTTGGTATGATTGGTAGTGGTCGTGCTGTAAGGAGGTATGTGAGAGTATAATGAAAAAGGTAAGGGTTTTGATGATATTGCTTGCAATAGTTATGATTGTTCCTTGTACTGTTAATGCTCAGACTATTGCAGATTATAGAGCTAAGATAAAAGCTATCGAAGCTGAAAAAACTGAGAATGAAAAGAAAAGTGAAGAGGTTCAAGCTAGAATTGATGCGGCGAATAAGAGAATTAGTGAAATTACTAATCAAATAGTTCAAGCTAGAAAGGATCAAGAAAGTACTCAAAAGGAGATAGAAAGACTTGATAAGGAAATTGATGCTAAAGAGGAAGAAATAAAAGATTTAGTGGCTTTTTATCAAATATCTAATAGTGATAATTTTTATTTAAAATATATATTTGGTGCTGATAGTTTTGAAGATTTTATATATAGATTTTCTGTTGCAGAACAACTTACTGAAGCTAATGATAAGTTAGTTGATGAAATGAATGCTTTAATAAAGGAAAATGAGACTAAAGTAAAAGAGCTAAAGGAACAACAAAAGAAGCTTAGTGGTCTTAATGATGAAATAAAAGTTGAAATAGAGAAACTTGGATCTCAAAAGAGAAAGTATTCTGAAAATTCTTTGGATGCAGATGAAGAAATAAAAGCATTGGAAGATCAAATAGCATTTTTCAAGAAGGAAGGATGTTCTGAAAATCAAGATGTAACTAAATGTTCAATAAATGCTCCTTCTGCTAATGGATTTATTAAACCTACTCCATATGGATATATAACTTCATATTATGGTGGTAGAATTCATCCGATATTTGGTAATGCTAGTTATCATGATGGAGTTGATATTGCTGCTGCTACAGGGACAACTGTTTATGCTTCTGGTACTGGTAAAGTAATATTTTCTTATGCTGACAAATATGAAAATTATGGCGGATTTGGTAGAGCTATTCTTGTAGTACATAATGTTAAAGGACAAACATATACTACTTTGTATGGACATTTGAGTAAAGCTACTGTTAGATCAGGACAAATTGTTCAAAGAGGAGAAAAAATTGGAGAGGTTGGATCAACCGGATGGTCAACTGGTCCACATTTGCATTTTCAATTTATGTATGGAAGTGGTTATGGGACTACACTTGATCCTATGGATATGGTTGATTTACCACTTTCTTGGTAAAAACACTGAAATTTCAGTGTTTTTTGTGTTAAACATTAGTTAAAATGTATACGATTTATAATATAGATAACAAACAAAGGTGAACTTTGTTTGAAACAAAA
>CAKOJO010000055.1 GCA_934090595.1 uncultured Bacilli bacterium
AAGATTTCATCACAAAAAAAGAACCAATTTTTAAAATTGATTCAATTTTTTATCATTAAGTTAGGAAAAGTGTATTGCGAGCACACTTTTTGTAATACAAATCTTAATTTTATACAGAATTGCACTTTTTTTAATTTTTTAAAAACTTTTCATACTTTTCAATAGACTTATCTTTCAAATCAGTCTTAGATAACTTATCAAACAATTCTTTTTGTTCTCTAGTCAATTTCTTTGGAGTTACCACTTTAAGTTTAACATAAAAATCTCCATAATTAGAATAATTAGGATCTTTTACACCCTTATCTTTTATTCTAAGAACATCTCCCGACTCACTACCAGATGGTATAGTAAGCGAAACAACTCCTTTAGGTAACTTAATATCCTTTTTACATCCAGATATAGCCTCAATAATAGTAATAGGAAGTTCAAGTATCAAATCAGATCCATGTCTTTCATAAAAATCATGATCCTTAACTTTAAACTCAATATATAAATCACCATTTTCCCCTCCATCTAAAGAAGGTTCACCTAAATTAGACAATCTAACTCTATTACCAGTATCTACTCCTTCAGGAACAGTAACAGTAATATTCTTAAGAACTTTTTCTACACCTTTACCACGACACTTAGAACATACCTTATCATAAGTAACACCCTTACCCTTACAATCAGGACAAGTAGTCTTAGATAAGAAACTACCAAACATTGTATTTTGTTGTTTAGTAACTGTTCCACTTCCATGACAAGTCTCACAATTATGTTCACCAGATCCACCTTTACCAGAACAAGCACTACATTTTTCAGTCGTCGTAATTTCTATATCCTTTTTACAACCCAAAACAGCTTCCATAAATGTAATATTCATAACTAAAAGTGAATCATTACCACGTGACTTTCTTTGTCTTTTTGAACCCCCGAATGATGAAAAACCTCCAAAATGACCTCCCATTCCTCCGAATAAATCTTCAAAAATATCACTTAAATCTATATCTTGGAAATTAAAGTCAAATCCTCCAGCACTACCATTAGGTCCTTCGAATGCCGCATGTCCAAATTGATCATACTTCTTACGTTTATCAGCATCAGATAAAACAGCATATGCTTCCTGTGCTTCCTTAAACTTTTCTGCAGCATCCTCTTCCTTTGAAACATCCGGATGATACTTCTTAGCAAGACGTCTAAACGCAAGCTTTATATCAGATTCACTCGCATTCTTATCTACACCAAGAACTTCATAATAATCTCTCTTTACCATACTACTCCTTCTTTCATTTTATTAATTCTTTAAATTCTTTTAATGCTTCACCAAACATATCAAGTGCATCATCAATCGTAGAGTCATTTTCTATATCTATACCTACACTCTTTAATATTTCAAGTGGATAATCACATCCTCCACTAGATAAAAACTTCATATAATTAGCTACTGCACCATCTTTATTATTAAGTATATCATTAGCTATTCTACAAGCAATAGATATACCAGTTGCATACTTATAAACATAAAAACTATTATAAAAATGTGGAATTCTTGCCCATTCTAACTTAATTATATCATCACTTACTACACTATCTCCATAATATTTCTTATTCAAATCATAATATATATTACAAAAATCATCACAAGTTAATATCTCATCATTAAATGTTTTAGTATGAACAATACTTTCAAATTCTGCAAACTGTGTTTGTCTATATAAAGTAGTTCTAATATGTTCCATTAAATTACTCAAATAATATAACTTTTCATTCTTATCATTAGCATTTAAATAACAATATCTATTTAAAAGTATCTCATTAACAGTCGAAGCAATTTCTGCTAGAAAAATAGGATAAGATGCATCATGATACTCTTTATTCTTATGAGAATAAAAACTATGCATTGAATGACCTAACTCATGCGCAACAGTAGATACATCATTAAAAGATCCTTCAAAATTAAGTAAAACATAAGGCAATGTATCATAAGAACCCCATGAATAAGCACCACTTCTTTTATTCTTATTATTATAAACATCAATACACTTACTATTAAATAAATTAGTTAAATCTTTTATATAAGAATCTCCAAGTGGTTTTAATGCACTAAGAACTAAATCTTTTGCCTCTTGATAAGTATACTTCTTATTTATATCTTTTATTAAAGGTACATGAAGATCATACATATGCATCTCATCTAAACCAAGAACTTCTTTTCTAACACTCATATAATCATGCAATAAATCCAATCTTTTATTAACTGTATCAATAAGCTTATTATATAAACCAACACTAATATTATCATTATCTAAACTCATCTGTATAGGACTACTATAATTCCTAGTATGAGCAAGAAAACTATCAACTTTTAAATTACCCTTATATGTTGATGATATAGTATTCTTCAAACTATCATAACCATTATACATAGAATAAAATGCATCATGACGAACCCTTCTATCAGTTGACTCAATATACCTAGAATAATTACTATTATTAAGTTCAACTATATTATTATTAGAATCTTCTATATCAGAAAACTTCATATCAACATCATCAATCATATCAAAAGTATCCGAAGGATTTCTAAAAATTTCTCCCAAAGATGCTAGTAATGTTTCAATCTCTTTAGTCAAAGTATGCTCCTTAGTCCTAAACGTATCCTTAAGAACAAACTCATACTTCTTTAACTTCTCATTTTCTTTCATATAACTATCTATTAAACTATAATCACTCTTAAGAAGTTCAGGTGTAAAAAACGATATATCAGAAAATACTTTATCACAAACACCATCTATTCTTTTTACTAAAGCAAGATTATTCGTAATAGACATATCCTCATGATGTTTCATATTAGCATAAACCACTAACTTATCAATAAGTCTCATTACTTCATAATACTTATTTATTCCATCAAGAAGATTAGTACTACTATCAAGAAGATGCCCTTCATATGAACAAAACTCTTTTGTTAATAACAAAACCTTATCAAGATCATCATCTATTTCTTCATTACTACTATAAATCTTAGATAAATCCCATTTATAAGAATCATCTATTTCACATCTTTGTTTAATCTTTTCCATAATCTCTCCCTATATATTATATATAAGGGAAGTCATTAGACTTCCCCTAAATAAATTATTTTTCTTCGTATTCTGCTTCTTGTACTCCATCATCTTTTTTATTATCTTCACTAGATTCTTTATTTTCTTCAGGAGCAGCTTGTTGATAAACCTTTGCTGCTAAAGCATAAGTAACTTCTTGTAAAGCTTCAGTCTTTTTCTTAATATCATCAAGATCATCTTTTTCTAATGCTTCTTTTAAATCTTTAATCTTTTCTTCTGCATCAGATTTTTCTTTATCTTCAACTTTATCTTTAAGATCCTTAATAGCCTTTTCAGTAGCAAAAATCATTTGTTCTCCTTCATTTTTAGCATCCGCTAAAGCCTTTCTCTTTTCATCTTCTTCTCTATTAGCTTCAGCTTCTTTTACCATTTTATCAATTTCATCATCTGAAAGTGAAGCATTAGATGTAATAGTAATCTTTTGTTCTTTATTAGTACCTAAATCTTTAGCAGTTACATTTACAATACCATTAGCATCAATATCAAACTTAACTTCAATTTGAGGTACTCCACGTGGTGCAGGTGGTAAATCAGTAAGTTGGAACCTACCAAGTGTTTTATTATCTGCAGCCATTGGTCTTTCACCTTGAAGAACATGAATATCTACAGCAGGTTGATTATCTTGAGCTGTACTAAATACTTGAGATTTACTAGTTGGAATTGTTGTATTTCTAGGAATTAACACAGTCATTACATTACCTAAAGTTTCAATACCAAGTGATAATGGTGTTACATCTAGAAGTACTACATCATTTACATCCCCAGTAAGTACACCACCTTGAATAGCAGCACCCATTGCTACTACTTCATCTGGATTTACTGATTTATTAGGTTCTTTTCCTAATTCTTTCTTAATTAATTCTTGAACCATAGGAATACGAGTAGAACCACCAACTAAAATTACTTGATCAATATCATCTTTAGATACTTTAGCATCTTTCATTGCATTTCTTACTGGTGTAAGAGTTGAATCAACTAAATCTCTAACTAAATCTTCAAACTTAGCACGTGTAAGAGTCATATCTAAATGAAGTGGTCCATCACTACCTTGTGTTATAAATGGACAAGATATTTGAGTAGTAGTTACTCCACTTAAATCTTTCTTAGCTTTTTCAGCAGCTTCTTTTAAACGTTGCATTGCCATTTTATCTTTTGATAAATCAATACCATTAGCTTTCTTAAATTCTTCAACTAAATAAGTAATAATTTTTTCATCAAAATCATCACCACCTAAATGGTTATTACCATTAGTAGCTTTTACTTCAAATACACCTTCACCAAGTTCTAGAATAGAAACATCAAATGTTCCTCCCCCTAAGTCGTATACAAGAATAGTTTGCATTTTATCTTGTTTATCTAAACCATATGCAAGTGATGCTGCAGTTGGTTCATTAATAATTCTTTCTACTTCAAGTCCTGCTATCTTACCTGCATTCTTAGTAGCTTGACGTTGTGCATCATTAAAATATGCTGGAACAGTAATTACTGCTTTAGTAACCTTTTCTCCAAGATATGCTTCAGCACTATTCTTTAAATCAGTTAAAATCATTGCACTAATTTCTTCAGGACTATACTTCTTACCATCAAGTTCAACCTTTTCTTTAGTACCCATTAATCTCTTAATACTACGAACAGTATTAGGATTAGTTTCAGCTTGACGTTTTGCAACATCTCCAACTAATTTTTCTCCATTTTTAAATGCCACAATTGAAGGAGTAGTTCTATTTCCTTCAGGATTTGGGATTACTTTAGCTTCCCCTGCTTCTAAGACTGCCACACAACTATTAGTTGTACCTAAGTCTATACCAATTATTTTACTCATATTAATCATTTCCTTTCATATTTATTTTTAACTATTATTCATTTATTATAACCATTGCTGGTCGTAAAACTTTGTCTTTATATGTATACCCTTTCTTAAACACTTCAAGTACTACACCAGACTCTTTAGTATCATCCTTTTTAGTAGCAACACTTTGATGATACATTGGATCAAACACTTTATCAAGTGCCTCAATCTCTTTTACTTCATAACTATTTAATATATCAATAACTTGATTATAAATAAGTTTAAAACCATCAAGATAACTCTTAAAAGCTTCATCATCCAAAATCAAAGCCCTTTCAAAATTATCTACAACATTAAGTAGTAACAATATCAAATCACTATTGCAATACTTAAGTAAATTAGAAGTCTCTTCATCTTTTCTTTTACGATAATTTATTAAATCTGCCTTACTACGAAGAATCTCATTATTTAAAGATTCAATCTCACCCTTAAGAAGTTCTATTTCTTCATTCTTATTAGGTTTATGTTTCTTTTTTACTTCAACTTCTTTTTCATTTTCATTTTCTATATCTTTATTTTCTTCCATGATTCCTCCCTCACTTAAGATGTTCTTTTATATATCCCAGAAGAGACACAACACGATCATATTCCATTCTCTTTGGACCTATTACCGCTATTGTACCTTCATCAGTATCTGTTTTATACTTAGTCTTAATAACAGTAACATCATCATCTAATTTAGATTCCTTTCCAATATAAATATTTATATCATTATCATCCTCTTCAATAGATTCAAATAAAGAACTATCCTCAAACTTATTAAGAAGATTCTTAATCTTTTCTACATTGTTAAACTCTGGTTGATTCAAAATATTAGTCTTTCCCACAAATGACATATCATTCTTAGAAACCATATCACTAAATACATTATAAAAAGCATTATATATTATTTCATGTTGCATTACATATTGATTAATTATCGGTTTTACCTCAAACTCCAATTTCTTATTTATCTCATCAATCGGAGTACCAATAAGTAACTTATTAATAAGCTCAACAGTTTTTTGAACCTCTTCAATACTAACACCAGAAATAGTTATATTTCTATGTTCCACATGCCCTTTATCAGTCACTATTATAGCAATAAGTTTAGAATCCATAAGAGGAAGAACCTCAACTTTTTGTAACTTATTCTCATTAGATTTAGAACCAAGTACTACCGATGTATAATCAGTAAGCTCAGATATAATAGCAAGACTCTTTTTAATTACATCAGGCATATCTAATTTATTATTATTAAATATAAGCTGTAACTTTAATACATCATCACCATTCATCTTCTTAGGTTCCATTAAATTATCTACATAATAACGATACCCAGCCTCACTAGGCATTCTACCACTAGAAACATGAGTCTTTTCAAGATAACCAAGATCTTCAAGAATAGACATTTCATTTCTAACAGTAGCACTAGAACAATTAAGTTCATCACATATTAGTTTAGAACCAACAGGATTAACACTTTTAACATACTCATCAACAATCAGTTGGAGTATCTTTTCTTGTCTTGAAGTTAGCATATTAACCTCCTTTAGCACTCTATTCCCTTAGTGCTAATATCATTATAATATTATATGTTAGCATTGTCAATACATGAGTGCTAATTTTTTTATTTTTTTACACAAATATAAAAAAAGTCTTTATTGACTCCATATTGTCACAAAATTAATTATTATCTTCTTCCAAAAAATAATTAACCAATTTCTCGTAGTTATTTTGACTATTTAAACAAGTATCAATCAAATAACCTTTTTCATTATCTATTTGATATTCTTTAATTCCTCTAATATAGAAATCTTTATTTTTTTTCTATAAAAAATTGCATTATATCATTATATAAACATTCTCTGAACATAATCATTCTACCAACACGTCCATTTCCATCTTGGAATGGATGAATACCTTCAAATCTTACATGAAACTCAATAATATCTTCAATTTTCTTTTCAGATAGTGTTTCATACCATGCTAATAAATCTTTCATATCTTTTTTAACATCTTTAGGAAGTGTTGTTGTAATATTCCCTACAACGTTTTTCATTTTTTTATAATCCCCAATATTAAACCATTCCTTCTCACTATCTATTAATGTTCCATCTTTTAAAATAAAATGAAACTCTTTAATCATATCTTAAGATAATTTTTCTTCAATTGTATCTAACATGTATTTAAATAATGTAAAATGATTTTTTGTTTCAGTTGCATCTTTTAATACTATAACTTTATCACCACTTGTTAAAATAGTTCCTGTATCATATATACTTGCTGTTTCATCAAGTGTAATTGTAGAACCTTCCATATAATTTGTATTGTATACAAAATCTATTTGTGTTTTATAATATAAATTACCCGGTAAATTCATATTTTTTTGTTCTATTAATGCTTTTTTTATTTTACTTATTTCCATCTGCTTTTTCTCCTTCTATTAATATCGTATCATTTTTTACAAAAATAAACAATTCCAAAGTGCAAATATTGCACTTTGAATTATCTTAATTTGCACTTTGAAAAACAAGATTCACAATAAAAAAAGAACCAATAATTAAATGAAATGCACCCTTTAGGGTAGACATTCAAAAAAGAACTATTTTATGATAGAATACACTTCCGAAAGGAGGTGTT
>CAKOJO010000056.1 GCA_934090595.1 uncultured Bacilli bacterium
ATTGTACAAGTAATTTATATGGATATTCTAGTTCTACAGATTGTAAAACAACAAATAACTGGTTAGATAAAAGTGAAACCACATGGTTACTTTCACAAGATACTACTTTTTATGGTAGTTCAGGTGCATTTGCTATATCAAGTACTGGAAGTGTTAATTATGATGTAAGCACGGGACTTGGCCAATGCAATGTATACCCAGTTCTAACTTTATCATCAAACGTAAAAATATCATCGGGAACAGGTACAAGTTCAGATCCATATCAACTTAGTATCAGTTGAGTAATTTGAGCGAGCCTGCAAGGTAAAATCTTGCGACGAGCAGGAGAAAATAAGATTTATAAATTAAAAAATAATAGACTTTATTAATCTATTATTTTTATTATATCATTAATTTTATATTCTTTAGATGTACCCAGTGGTAACTCTAAAGTATGTATTCCTTCTTTTTTAATTATTATTTTATTTCTTTTAACATTTTCTTTTATTAAAACTATTTTATTATTCTTATCAATCATAATTACATCTATATTCTGTCTCATAAAAAAAGTATGAATAGCATTGCAATTATAAAGTATATATCCTTCTTTAATAGGTTCTTTTCTAAACATTAAACCAATTAATTTATTTATTTTATTAATCTTTAACTTATTATTACCATTTACTAAGTACATCTTATCACCATTTTTATTCTATATCATTTTTTACATCTTGACAATAGTCTAAAAAAATAATAAAATTAATGTAGGAAAATAGGTGATGTATGATGAGACTAAATAATAAAGGTCAAGCTTTAGTAGAATATGTTTTAATAATTGCATTAATAAGTGTACTTGCTATATCTTTAGTAACATTTTTAGGAGGTTATTTAAAAGATTCTATTACTAAATCATCTTGTGCTTTAGTGGGAGAAGAATATCAAAAAGGTGCTAAAGCTGGAGAAGGTTATTGCGTTGAGAAAAAATAACAAAGGTCAAGCTTTGGTGGAATTTGTAATTATACTTCCAATCATTATCATGATACTATTCATAGTAATAGATTTTGCTTTTGTTTTTTATAACAAAAACAGTCTTGAGGGAGTAATGGATGAAGTATCTTCTTATCAACAAAGTGGAAAAAGTTATAATGAAATAAGCGAAATATTAGATTCTGATACCACGATGAAGTATAATTATCAAGGAGATAAACTTGAAATAGTACTTACTAAAAAAGTAGATCTTATTACACCATTTGCATCATCATTTTTTGAAAATCCATATAAGATAACTACCAAGAGGGTGTTATTTAATGAACAATAAAGGTCAGTCGTTAGTATTATTTGTCTTTTTAATACCAGTATTTATTGCAATATTTGCTTATATATTTGATACTTGCTATATCAAAATAAATGATAATAAACTAGATAATCTTACATCAATTGCAATGAATTATGTTTTAATGGATAAAGACAAAATAGAAATAGAACAATTAATATTAGACAACGATGCTGATGTTAAAATAATAAATATTACAAATAGTGAAGTACATCTAAAAAAAGAAGTAGATTCAATATTTGGTTCTATTATTGGAATAAAAAAATACAACTTAGATTCTGTATGTACAGGATATGTTGATTCAAACAATAAAATAAGAATAAAGAAGGGTTAATTATGAAAAAGGATAAAGGAAAAATAATCGCGGTAACTTCCACAACGGGTGGAGTAGGAAAAACTATTACAACACTTAATTTAGCGGGATCTTACCATTTACTTGGATATAAAGTTTTAATTATTGATTTTGATTTATTCGGGGGAGACATTGCTCTTTCTTTAAACTTAAAATGTGATAAAACAGTATTTAATCTAGTTCTTGATTTATCTAATAATAGGTATGAAAAAGTTGAAGACTATATCTATAAATACAATGATAATATTGATATAATTTCTGCTCCAAAAGATCCTAGACAAGCTAATAAGATTGATTCTAAATATATTCCTTTAATCCTAGATAGTGTTTTATATAAATATGATGCTATTCTTATAGATACTACTCATGTTTTAAATGAAACTAATATTATTTTATTCGATAATTCTGATAGCATATTAGTTCTATTTAGTAATGATTTATACTCACTTAAAAATACTAGAACTTTTATATCAATATTAAAAGATGCTAATTATACTAATTATTCCACTGTATTAAATGAATCAATACTAGGTAGAAACTATTATAATTCTTATGATATGAGAACTATTATTAAATCTAATATAGACTTTACTATACCTAAAACACTTCATTTTAGTAAAATAGATAAAGTAATATCATCAGGACAAATACCTATTTTATTAAATAATAGAAAAGATAATAAACATTATGAATTGATTGCAAAAAAACTTATTGAGGAGGTGTCTAAATGAGAAAAACACTTTCTGAGTTATTTGAAATAGAAAATAAAAAAAGTAATTACATTAATACTGAAGTTAGTGATTACAGTGTTTTTAAAGATAAAAACTTATTAGATTCTCTAAGAAATAAAATAATACAAAATATAATAGATAATGATTTATCAGATAGTAAATATCTTGAAGAATACATTAATGATGAAATTAATACATCGCTCGAAGGATATGATTTAACTAATTTAGAAAGAAACCATATATTTAACTTAATTGAAAATGAAATAAATGGATATGGTCCAATTACTGAGTTATTAGATGATAAAAGTATTACTGAAATAATGGTTAATGCACCAGATGAAATATATATTGAAATAGATGGTAAAATTATTAAAGATGACTCTGTTTCATTTATAAATGATGAACATATTATAAGAACAATTCAAAGAATGATTCAACCGCTTGGTAGAACTATAGATATAGCTAATCCTATGGTCGACTCAAGACTTAGTGATGGTTCCAGAATTAATGCTGTAATACCACCGCTTGCTCTTAATGGACCAGTGCTTACTATAAGAAAGTTTAAAGAAAACTTATCTACCGCGGATGACTTAATTAGAAATGGTACATTTACACCATATATGGCAAGATTCTTAGATGCATGTGTAAGAGCTAAACTTAATATATTAGTATGTGGTGGAACTGGTTCTGGTAAAACTACAGTACTTAATGTTTTATCATCATTCATACCAGGAGATGAAAGAATTATTACAATCGAAGATGCAGCAGAGTTAAAACTAAAACAAAATCATGTTATTTCTCTAGAAACTAGAACAATGAACTATGAAAAAGAAGGAGAAGTAACAATAAGAGATTTAGTAATAAATTCCCTTCGTATGAGACCAGATCGTATAATCGTCGGAGAAGTACGTGGTAAAGAAGCATTTGACATGTTACAAGCAATGAATACAGGACATGAAGGTTCTTTATCAACACTACATGCTAATGGCGCAGCAGATGCATTAAATAGATTAGAAACAATGGTACTTATGGCAGGTATTCAAATACCAGTGCTAGCAATAAGAGAATATATAGAAAATGCTATTGATATAGTAGTCAATATAGAAAGATTATCAGATGGTAAAAGAAAAATTACTTCAATATGTGAAGTATGTGGACTAAAAGAAGATAGAATTAATTTAAAAGAAATATTTGCATTCAAACAAAAAGGTCTTACTGAAAGTGGTGAAGTAAATGGTTCATTTGTTTTATACAAGTATGTTCCTAAAGTATATAGTAAGATCAAAAGCAAAGGTATAACAGATGTAGATGATATATTTGAAAAATTAATGTAATAGAAAGGAGACAATAACTATGGAAAAATTATATATTACACTGCAATTTATAATAATTTTAGTAATAATTATTGTCTTTTTACTAACTCTAAAAATACTTAATTCAATATCAAAAGAAAAAAGAATATCTAACTTTTCTATTACAGCTTTATCAGATAAACCAATATCATTTATAGAAAAATTACAAAACTTATATTACTCAGTTATTAAATCAATTAGTAAAACTATTAGTAAAAGTAAAGTTTGTAATGACTATAGTAAAAAATATGAAAAATTCGTAGTAGTAGATGATATACATAAACAAACTAGTATGGACTTTATATCTAAAAAGATATTATTTTCAATACTTGCAGTACTTTTAAGTATAATATCTAACATATTAAAGTTTAAAATGTTTTCGTTCTTTCAAATACTAATATCATTCTTATTTGGTTTCTTTATTCTTGATATATTCTTAAAAATACGAGAAAAGAAAGACGAAAAAAGAATAGAACAAGACTTTTTAAAAGCAGTTATTATTATGAATAATGCTTTTAAATCTGGAAGAAGTATAATGCAAGCAGTAGAGTTAGTATCAACAGAATTAGAAGGTCCAATTAGTAATGAATTTAAAAAAATATTAATAGATTTAACCTATGGATTAGAATTAGAAGTAGTATTTGATAGATTTGCTTCTCGTGTTAAATTAGAAGAAGTAAAATATATGGCATCATCTTTAGTAATATTAAATGAAACTGGTGGTAAAATTACTAAAATATTCTCATCTATTGAAAGAAGTTTTATAGAAAGAAAAAGAATAAAAGATGAAATGAACTCAACTCTTGCACTATCTAATTTTGTATTTAAAGTACTCGTTGCAATTCCATTTATAATATTTGTACTTATTTATTTTATGGATCCTACTTACTTTATACCCCTTATTAAAGAACCACTTGGTAATCTAATATTAGTTTTAATAATTCTAATATATATAATATACATAATACTAGTAAAGAAAATAGTAAAGATAAGAGAGTGGTAACATGAAAAATAAAAAAAATATTATAGAATATAAAATATATAGTGCAAAACAAATTAAAAAGATGCAAGAAAAAGTTGCATATTTAGGAATAGACTCTAAATATGATGCAATAAAATTATTAAATATTAGATTAGTGTCTTCTATTTTAGTCTTTTTTGTGATATTATATTTCTTGAGTTTTGGTTACTTACTCGCACCAATTATTGCATTTTTAGTATATGTATTATTTATACCAATTGTACTAGATACTAAAATTAATGAAAAAAGAAAAGTACTAGAACAAGATGCACTTTATTTCTTTGAAGTATTTGCACTTTCTCTTGAAGCGGGAAGAACTATTAAAACATCACTAGAAATAACTTCAAGAAATATAGATTCATCTTTATCATTAGAAATTCAAAAAGTATTAAAAGGCATAACACTTGGAAAGGATTTAAATAGTTCTTTAGACGATTTAAGAAAGAGAATACCTAGTGATACAGTAAATAATATTATACTAAATATTCAACAAGCTAATACTTTTGGTAATGATATAGTAGAAACTATGTATAATCAAATAGACTATTTAAGAGAAAAAAGAGTGTTAGAAACTAAGGCAATAATTAGTAAAATGCCAGTAAAAATAAGTATAGTATCAGTAATATTTTTTATACCATTATTACTATTACTGTTACTTGGACCAATGTTAATTAAACTACTTAGTTAAGGAGGAATAAAATGAGTGGACATTCAAAATGGGCAACAATTAAAAGAAAAAAAGGTTTAATAGATGCAGAAAGAAGTAAAGTATTTCAAAAACTTACTAAAGAAATCTATGTAGCCGCTAAAGGAGGAGACAAGAATCCTGATAATAATCCTTCACTTAGAATGATTATTGATAAAGCAAAAGCAGAAAATATGCCAAAAGATAGAATACAAGCTGCTATTGATAAAGCACATAATGCTAGTGATTCTACCAATTATGAAGCAGTAAGATATGAAGGATATGGACCAAATGGAGTAGCAGTTATGGTAGATTGCCTAACAGATAATAGAAATAGAACTGCTAGTATGGTACGTGCTGCATTTACTAAACGTGGAGGTAACTTAGGTACTGATGGATCAGTTAGTTATATGTTTGAAAAGAAAGGTGTTATAGTACTACCTAAAACATATAATGAAGACGATGTAATGATGATTGCATTAGATAATGATGCATTAGACTTCTTAGTAGAAGATGATTCATATGTTATTTATACTACTTTTGAAAACTTTATTAATATGAATAAAGCTTTAGAAGATTCAGGTATTGAAGATAGAATAATGAATGAAGTTAGATTTATACCTAATATGACTGTATCTTTAGATGAAGCACATAAAGAAAAAATATATAACTTAGTTGATGCACTAGAAGACATCGAAGATGTTCAAGATGTATATACTAATTTAAATGAAGAAGAATAGAAATATTCTTTTTTTATGGAGGCAATATGTTAGAAAGATTAGAAATACTAATTGGAAATGAAAATATAGATAAAATAAAACAAAAAACTATTCTAGTAATTGGACTAGGGGGAGTCGGAGGATATGTTGTAGAATCATTAATAAGAAGTGGTATAGAAAATATTGTACTAGTGGACTTTGATAAAATAGATGAAACAAACTTAAATAGACAAATAATTGCTACAAGAAGTAATATAAGTAAAAAGAAAACAGATGCTTTTTATGAAAGAATAGTGGATATAAATGATAAAGTAAAAGTAGTAAAAATAGATAAATTTATAGATGAATCAAACTATAAAGAATTATTTGATTATAAAATAGATTATTTAATAGACTGTTGTGATCATATAATAACAAAAAAACTATTAATAAAAGAATGCTTAAATAGAAAGATTAAGTTTATTACATCAATGGGAACTGGTTATAAACTAGATCCTTCGAAACTAGAAATAACTGATATAAGAAAAACAAGTTATGATAAGATAGCAAAAATACTTAGAAAATGGGTAAAAGATGAAAATATTAAAGGAAAAATAACTTGTGTTTCATCAACAGAAAAACCAATTATAAATAAGGAAACAAAAAAAATTGGTAGTAATAGTTTTGTACCATCAAGCGCAGGATTACTTATCACTAGCTATGTAATTAGAGATATTATTAAATAAGTATTATTGCAAAAAAATTAAAAAAATATTTATAAGATAGTTGAAATATTTACATAAATATAATATAATAAGTTTGGGAACATATTTGTTCTTAGTTAGTGCTTTTTGAAATATATATTTTTATTGATTTGAAGTAAATATTACTTTGAACTCCTTTCCATATATAACATGGAATCTACTTTTTACTTATATATAGTGTGCAAAAAAAGGTACTAACTTTTTGTATGCAACATTATTATTAAAAGCTTACATTTGTAAGTTTTTTTGTTATGTAAAATGACACTAAAATACTTGTATAAAACTACAAAAAGTAGTATATTATATATAAAGAAGCACGTTCGCTATGAACGCCAGCTTCAAGTTTGAAACAAAAAGCGACGTTTCCCTATATTAGAGAGACGTCGCATTTTTTATTAATTAAAATACTTAGATTAATCTATAGATGATAATTAATAAGAAAAGGATGATAATAAGTAAGATGAAAATCAAGTCGTTCTTTCTACTCATTACACATCACCTCGCTTTCTTGAAAAAATAGCGAAGCCGACGCCC
>CAKOJO010000057.1 GCA_934090595.1 uncultured Bacilli bacterium
AACAATATCAACTTCTTCATTTCTAATCTCCCTTTTTTATTTTACCTATTATTACAATAAATATAACATAAAAATAACCATTGAGCAATAATTTTAATTTACTTGTTAACACTTTTATTATAAATTTAAAAGACATGAAATTAATCATGTCCTAAATTCTATTTAATCTAATCGTATATCTTGTTGTTCCACTTAAAGTACAAGTAAACAAAGTTAAATCATAATTATTATTAATCATCTCATCCACTGAGTCTGCCTTTAACTCCTCAATTTCACAAACCTCATACTCATAGATATTATTATTAACATCAGTAATTGTAAACTTATTACCAACTTTTATATTTAGTAAAAAACCAAACTGATACCTACGATTATGTGCACATATAATCAAATTATTATCTTCAATACTTCCATAATAAACTGTTGGTGAATATTTTAAATTATCTCTAGTATACTCTTTATTAATCGGCAAATATATATCTGAATTCTCTAAATGAATAAACCCAATATACTCACTATCATTAATAACTAAAGAATCTTTTTTATCTTCACTACTAATATCAGCAATAGCAATCGTATCTTCCATTATGCTCATAATATCACTAACTTTATCTTTAGTAACAATATCAAGATACTTACCTCTAGCAACCAATAAAACTGAAGCCGTTATTAAAATAACACCTATAATAATTAATAAATTACCTATTTTTTTCATTTTTTTTAAAAGTTACCCCTAACAAAATAAATACTAAGCCAGTAAAAGCCAAAATATAAGTAACATAAACATTCTCTCCAGTTTGTGGTAAATCATCAGAATAAATAATTTTAAATACATTTCCCTGAATTACATAAGAAATATTAAATCCCTCAATTGACTCTCCCTTAACACTATATTTATCACTTAATAAAACATTATCAATTACCGTCCAATTATCATCTTTCGTTATCAAATAATCATTAACCTTTTGATTATCATTAAATAACTCAGCTGTAACTCTTTTATCTTTAATATCTTTTTCAGTCTTCCATTCAATAATTATAGTTATATCCATTTTCTTTTGAATTTCTGTTTTAGGAATACTATAAATATCATAAATCCAATCATTATTTTCAATTGTAGGTAAAGTAACCAAATAAGAATCTATTGATGTATACTTATTTAACTTATTAGTTTGTCTAATTAAATAAAGACCTAAATCCAAATTACTAAAAGAAACTTTTCCATTGTTATCAGATATACTAGATAATCTTTGTGTATTATCATTAATACAAGAAGCAAGCTCATTTACATCAATTTTAGTAACATCTTTAATATCAACATTACACTCAGTTAAACTAGATACATATTCATAATAAAGATTACTATTTAAATCAACTTTAGCATCTGCTATCTTAACTATTTCAATATTTGCATCTGCTATTTTTTCATTATGTTCTTGCTCTGTTAACTCAAGTGTTATACTGCCCTTTCTGTTAAAATCTACTGTATTTGCTGATACTGTTAAAACAAACATGAAAGATATTCCTAATAACCATAATACTTTTTTCATACTTTTACTTCCTCTCTATCTTCTCTTTTGGATAAACAAATATACTTTTATAATCAATATTTTTATTAAATGGTTTAAGCACTAAAGCTACTAACCAAAGAAATAATATCGGTAAAGAAATAAATACCCAAACTATTGATTTACTAATTTTAAAAGCCTTAGTCGTAATATATGACTTCTTTTTAGAATCATCAATTCTATGAGCTCTTACTAGTAACCTATGTGTATTAATTCCATACGGTGTACAAGTCATCAGTGTTACATATTCTTTATTTTTACTTATTTTAAGTGGTTCTATATTCTTCGGTTTAACAGTAACTATTTTATCAACCTGATAAGTAAATACTCTATCATATACAGTTATCGTAAAAGTATCATTTTCCTCTAATCTATCTAAATGAGTGAATAATTTAGCAGAAGGTAATCCTCTATGAGCAGATAAAACTACATGAGTACCAGTAGTACCCGTTGGAAAACTTGACCCTTTTAAATGTCCAACTGAATTAGATAACACATTTGAACTCGTTCCATGATAAATTGGCAATTCAACATTAATCTTTTCAATAGTTAAATATCCAATCATTCCATCATTAACATTTAATATGTCATTATACCCTTTTATTTTTTTATAATTAATAAAGGGATCTTTTAATTTCATAAGCGCTTTGTTATACTTTATCGCTTCATTAAAATCTTTAGTATAATCATCTTTTTTAACAACACTAATTTTTTCTTCGTAATTATCAATATTCGCAGTTTGAATTCTTTCATTATAATAATTACTAAATGAAGGATAAATTAATATAGCAAGGCCTATGAAGAAAAATAATACTAATATAATTGTTGTTTTATTCTTTTTCATAAGTCTTACTTCCTTATTATAATATTTTTAAATTTCTTCATTATATGATTTATTCTAGTTAAGAGGAATTCTCCTCTTAACTAATAAATCCTATTAAGCTGTATTTTATTTGCTTAAATTAAGCATTGAATTTAGACATTCTATATTTAGAAACTAATACTGTTCCTAAAGATAAAACCATAATTGTACCAACAACTACAAATAATGTTGTACCAATACCACCTGTTGTAGGAAGTAGTGTTCCTGTTGTATTTATAACATTATAAGCTTCATTAGTTCCAGTAGTTACTGCAAATCTATCAGCAAGCTTAGTAAATCCTTCTGGTGCAGTTTCTTCTTGTAAGTAGTAAGTAGTACCCTTTGCAAGACCTTTAATAGTAACTGTTCCAGCTTCCATTAAAACTCCTTCTTCATTAGCAGTTGCAACACGATAAACTCCATCGCTTTCTTTAACTACTTTAATTTCTTCTCCGCCTGTTGCAGCATCAAATAATTTAAACTTAGCACCAACTAAATTAGCACCCTTATCACTTACTTTTATAAATGATACTGAAGATATTTCAGTTGTTACTGAACTAATTGTTTTTTGATTATTACCAAAATCTAATTTAGCATTATTATTTTGTGAACCATTTGCAGCTTTTTCATTAATTGTTGCAGAGTAAGTAATTACTATTTTACTAACCTTTGCAAGATTAACACCAGAAAAATCAACTTTAAATGTATAATTACTAGTAGCAGTTTCAACAATAGAAGCTGTTAATCCAGTTACTTCATTACCATCTTTATCTAGATATTTAATAGCAATATCTTTATTATATGTTAATCCTTCGCTCATTTTATCTGTTACAACATAATTTTCAGCACCTGCAGCAACAGTTACATTAATCGTATAATCTACTACATCACCAATTTTACCAGTTGATACAGGAGCAGTTTTTTCAATTGTTGGTTCAGCATTCTTTTCTTCTATTTTTGCTGTTAAATCAGTTGTACTTAAATGACATAAAGCACCTAAAGAAGAATCAACTAAATAATATCCTAATCCTAAACCATCAATTTTACCAGTTCCAGCACCTGCTTCGATTGTTACAGAGCCCTCTGCTGCTTTGTTATTATTCTTTGCATAAGCTAAAGCCTTTTTAGCAAGTTCAGCAACATCTGCATTATCATTTATTGTTACATAATTATTTTTATCAATTGTAACATAAGAACTTCCATCACTAGCAAAGAAATCAGCCCATTTACTATTTATTGTATATGCATAAGATTTATTTACTTGATCATAAGATAAATCTAGTAATTTATATGCATTATAAGTAGTATCAAAACTTGTTTGTTTTCTAGTAATTTCAATAGATCCTGTTGCAGCATTAACATTAACAGCTGCAAATAATGAAATTATTCCTAAGAATAATACTCTAAATATTTTTTTCATATTTTCTTTTTCCTTCCTTTTATTGTAATAAGTATTTACTTTCAAATTCTAAAGTGCCAGCTTAACACACTTTATTCTTTCTAAGTAAATTCTTTAATATATAAATAACAGCACCCCCTGTGAAGGTTATACCTGTTATTATCAAAATTAATCCCCAAGAGCTTCCCGTTTCTGGTAACTCATAATCACCTATATTAACAAATACAATGTCAATATCTTTAGTAAGGGTTCCACTATATTTATAATTACTATCACACTTATCGTTAACACATACCTCAGTTTTATATCCATCCTTATTTAACTCTTCCAAATCAAATTTAGATTCCCTCGGGATATTTACAAACTCAGCCTTCTCATTACCTTTAAGACTTATTGTAGCTTTTCCATCAACAAATTCTAATGTCTTCTCTGAAGCATTGTTATCACTGTCATAGAAATTATATTTATATTTTCCACTTAACAAATTATTATCTTTATCTGTTAAAGTAATCTTAATATTAAACTTTGTTTTATTATTTTTTATATTCTCTAGTTTTTTCTCAACAATAAGCCTTTTATATTGTTCATAATTAACTTTAATAACATTTTTTGACTCATCTTTTGAAATTTTTATACAACCACTAGTTGGATTAGTATCTATAAACTCATAACCTTTTCGTTTATTTTCAATCATTTCAGAAGTTACACAAACTTGTTTACCACTCTTAGCCTCACTGGTCGTAGTTTCACCTAATTTACCATCATAATAATACTCTATTTTATAACCATATTGTTTCCAATAAACCATAGATGACTTATCTTGTGAAACTGTATTCTTAAGGCCTTCCCCAGTTAAATTAAACGAATCATTTGTTCTGTGCCATCCAGTAGATGCATCTTCATCTATTAGAATATCAAATGAATAAGATTTTTTAGTTTCACCAACATTACCAACATTAATAGTTACAGTTTTACCATCAACACTTATATCACTACTTGATGCACTGCCAGGAACATAAGTAAAATCATTTGCAATCTCATCCACTAATTCAGCTTTTGTTGCCGCTGGTGCTTTTACCTCAGTTTGTGTAATTGATTTAGTAATTGCTGTAAAACTCTCAGAAAGTGAAGCAGAATCTGAAGCCTCAAAGCTATGAATATTAGTAGGCAAAGATGCAACATTATCCATCAGCTCTTTTGCTCCAACATCAGGAGAATTTTTTTCTTGGATAAATACTGAAAATATTTCTATACCACTTTCTTTAGCATTTGTAGCTTCTAGTATAGTTTGCGTTTGAGCACTATCATCATATTTTCCATTCCATGGTAAACCATCACTAAGCAAAATTATATGTTTACTAGTCGCATTAGTAACATTATTTAATAAAGTTGCAGCTTCTTTTAGTGCCAAATAAGTAAGTGTATTTAAACCAGAAGCACCAGACCAAGTATTAGCCATTAATGCAGAATTCCTAAAATTTCTTTCTATTTTTATATCATCAGCAAAAGTTATAGCAGCAATCTGCACATTTGTTACACCATTTGTTGTATAATAACGTTCGAGCGTACTTGAAGAAGACTCTGATATTCTTCTAGAAATATATATCCTGGAATGTACTCCATCCAAATCAGTTTTTGTCATTGTAGCTGATCTATCTACAACATAAACAATATATGGTCTAGCTTCTTCCTTAGATATAGTACTATTATTTTTACCAATAACATCAAAAGTTACCGTATATCTTCCTGGAACACTTGTTTTCTTAACCTTCTTTGTAACCATAGCATGCCCTGCATCTGAAATATCTCCAGCAAATATTTCAGGATCTTTAATATCTCCTCTATCAGCAGCAAATACAAAAAGTGGGTTAAAAACATTTAATATAAGTGCAAATAAAGTAACATATAATAGTATTTTTTTTCTTTTCATTTTCAAAACCTCCCAAACTAATTTTTACTTTGACCATACTTTAAATAGTACTTTACCAATCAAATTTTCTTTTTTTATATTTCCTATTTCTTTATTTCTAGAATCTGATGTATCTTTTCTATCATCATTTAAAACAAAATATTCTTCACTTTGTATCATAATAGGAAATTTAATATCATCAATCGTAAAATCTATATTTGCAAAATTATCATTTTCTACCAATTGATTATTTCTATAAACCTTACCATCTTTATCAATATTAATCGTATCACCAGAAATGCCAATCACTCTAGATATCAATATTTTATTACCATAATAATAAGCTATTATATCATTAGGTTTAATACTATTAGTCTTAACAGATACCACAATATCACCTGACTTATATAAGCTATTCATTGCATCTGTATTAAGCTGTAATACTGGCATTAAAAATGTAGCAATTAAAGTACCTATGGCAGCTATTATTATTAAAACTATAATTGTATTCATTATAATACGGCTAAAACCACTATTATACTTAGTCCTTTTTAATTCTTTTTCAATTTGTTCAGTAGTTAAAGAGTTTAAATCTATCTTCTTCATAAACAATACTTCTCATTTCTATTTTTTCTTTTTCTTAGATTTTGTTTGTTTCTTCTTTTTATCTCTTTTACTGTTATTGGCAGATATTACATTATTTTTATAAGTACTTTCTAACTCAGTAATTCTTTGCTTTTCAATTTCCTCATACTTTTCTCTAACTTCTTTTTCAATTCTAGAATTTAATTCATCAATATTATCAGAATATATTTTGCAAGTCTCCATTGTCTTTTGAAATAAATCCGTAATCTTAAGTGAAGCTTCTGCTAAATTGCCCGCTTCATTTAACATTATTTTTTTATCATCGAGCTTAGCTTTCATTTCTGTTAACTCATTTTCTAAATCAACAATTCGGTTAGCTTGCTCTAACAATAACTCTAGCAATTCTTTCCTTGAAATTTTTCTAAGTTCTTTTTCATTCATTCCATATCTGTCCTTACAAGTTTAATATGATACAATCAGAAATTTGATTTGTCAATAATTTGAAAATACAATTTTAAAATTTTTTAAATTTCATAAATGGTATATAAAAAATAAACTCAAAATCGATAATTTTTTAAATTAATTTTTAATTTACTTATTCTCTCTTTCATGGTATATTTAACTAAAGAATAAAGGTGGTAATTTATGAAGAAAAAAAACATCTCATACTTATTAGTACTAAGTTTTTTAATGCTACTATGCTTAATATTTAGTAATAAAGAAGTTTATATAGCAAAAAATCTAATAATAAATTTATCAATCGTAATATACCCAATAACCTTTTTAATAACTGGATTAATAACTAAAGAAGGTGGAATAAAAGAAAGTAAAAAATCTCTAAAACTAACATTTCTTATAATCTTAATCTTCTACTTAATTACCTCTATCTTATGCACTATTAATAGTACAACAAATAGTAATGATATAAGCACTAGTTTAAGAGAAGTGTTTACTCCAAATTATTTTAACGTATACGATTTAACAATTTACTATCCAAATTTAATAAACTTATTTACAATGCTTATTGTATTTTATTTAAGTCATAACATTTTCATAATCCTATACGATATTTGTAAAAACTATGTC
>CAKOJO010000058.1 GCA_934090595.1 uncultured Bacilli bacterium
TAATAATAATTTTAGACCAAGTTATGCACTAAACTATAAAACCCCAATTGATTATAAAACTCAACTAGGGTTTAAACAATATTCTTTTAGTGTCTACTTTTTGTTGACAAGTTCAAATAATCTATTTCTTTTTATTTTTTATAAATACTAATGACTTTTTTTAATAAAATTGATACAATTATATGGGAGATAATTATATGGAAATATTAGATATATTGCAAACTTTAATTGATTATATTGCATCTGTAGGATTAATTGGTGGATTTCTTATTATTGTTCTTGAGTCGATTATTCCTATTATACCTTTATCAGTGTTTATTGGTATTAATGTATATAATTTTGGTAGTGTTTTTGGATTTATTATTTCATATGTTGCTACAATATGTGGATGTTTACTGGCTTATTTTATATTTAGATATTTAATTAGAGATAGAGTTAGTCTTCTAAAGAAAAAGGACGTGTCATATTATGTTTCTAAGTTTGATAATATAAAATTATCTACTTTGGTTATTATAATAGCTATTCCATTTACTCCAGCATTTGCTGTTAATATAGCAGCAGGTCTTTCTAATATTGATTTTAAAAAGTATTTACTTGCACTTTTTATTGGTAAGCTTGCTACAATATATTTTTGGGGTTATGTAGGAGTAGGATTGATAGATAGTATAAAACATCCAGTTATACTTATTAAGATTTTTGTTTTGCTTATTGTTTCATATATTATCTGTAAGATTATAGAAAAATTATTTCATTTGGAGGTATAGTTATGGATTATATTATTATTGGACTTTTGGTTCTTATTGTTATACTTATTATAGTTTCTTTATTTAAAGGGAAGAATGATATTGTTTTATTTGATAAGTTATCTTCTTTAGAGCTTAATATTAACAAAGAAATGAATGGATTAAAAGATAGTTTGAATAAGGATTTTAATGAACTTAGTGATAGGCAAGAAAGAAGACTTATTGCAATGAATGATAAAGTTAATGAGAGAATTGAGGCTAATTTTGAAAAGACTAATAAGACTTTTAGTTCTGTTTTAGAAAGGCTTGCTAAAATAGATGAGGCTCAAAAGAAAATTGATACTTTATCTAGTGATATTGTTTCATTACAAAGTATTTTAACTGATAAGAAAACACGTGGTATTTTTGGAGAGGTTAATTTAAAGCATATTCTTACTTCTGTTTTTGGAGAGGGTAATGATAGTATTTATAGACTTCAGTATACAATGCCGAATGGTTATATAGCTGATAGTATTCTTTTTGCTCCGGAACCACTTGGTACAATTGCAATTGATTCTAAGTTTCCTTTGGAAAATTATAGAATGATGGTTGATAAGGATATATCTAAAGATGAGAGAGCTAGGTATGAAAAATTATTTAAAATTGATGTAAAAAAACATATTGATGCTATTGCTAGTAAGTATATTA
This sequence comes from uncultured Bacilli bacterium, assembly GCA_934090595.1. GTDB lineage: Bacteria > Bacillota_I > Bacilli_A > RF39 > UBA660 > JAEDJI01. The sequence continues at coordinate 1,431 of CAKOJO010000058.1, forward strand.
TTGATGGTTATACTAGTGATCAGGCTATTATGTTTTTACCTGCTGAGGCTATTTTTGCAGAGATTAATGCTTATCATCAAGATATAATTGATTATGCTTATAAGAGAAAGGTGTGGATTACGTCTCCGACTACTTTGATATCTACTCTTACTGTTATTGAAATGATTATTAAAAATATCGAAAGAGATAAGTATACTTCAGTTATTCATGAAGAGCTTAATAGACTTGGAATAGAGTTTGGTAGATATAAAGAAAGATGGGATAAATTATCTCGTAGTATTGAGACTGTTAGTAAAGATGTTAATGATATTCATACTACTACTGATAAGATTACTAAGAGGTTTAATTCTATTAGTAGAGTAGAGATTGAATATAAAGATGAGAGAATAGATTGAAAATATCTATTTTTTTTATTTACAATTAGTTTACATTTTTTATTAAAAAAGCTTGATTTTATATATATATATATATATATAATGGAAATATAAGGGAGGAATATTTTTATGAATGAAAAAGAAAATTTGGAGAAACTGATTAGTAATGAGTATGAAAAATTATCTAGGAGTGCTTTTAATTTTGATGCATTTCCTAAAAAAATCAATCAAAATGGTTTAGAAGAAATTGATATTGATGCTTTAACTGAAGAACAAAAACAAGATCTTGATTTTATTAATTATTGTATTTGTGCTGAAGATTTAAAGAAAGAGGCTTTTAGAGATTTCGTTGAGCATTATTCTGAATGTAATGAGTATGATTCTGCTTTATTACCTACTGATTATAGTAAGGAAGTTGTTGAAAATAAATTACAACAACATCCATCTTGCTTTATTGCAGATACTGTAGATTTAGAATCACGTGTACATTTTGTTAATTCTTTTGGCGAAAATGTGCCTTTAAATGAAAAGGTAGGTAATATGTCTGTTGATGAACAATTAAATGTTTTAAAACAAATATATTATAATGAATTAATGAAACGTGGATATACAGATGAAGAGATAATTAATGCTTGTACTAATTTTTCAATTAATGAACTTGGTGGAAAAATCACACAAAAATACACAAGTAGATAATCTTATTTTGATTTATTGACAAATAGAAATCTATTTGTCTTTTTTAATCATATCTATTTTTTTCATAATAAAAAGAAGATTATTTCTTCTTCATTATCTTTTCAATAACATCTTTATCACAGTATTTTTTGTACTTATTTTTTATTGCCATATAATTATCTATTCCTTTACCTAGTATTAGTATTATGTCGTTTTCTTTGGCATTTTTTATGGCATATTTTATTGCTTTTTTTCTATTTATAATTGTTTTATAGTTATTTTTTTCTATGTTTTTGGTTATGTCTTTTATAATATCTGTTACTTTTTCGTATCTTGGATCATCTGTTGTAAATATTACATAGTCTGATAGAGTAGTTATTATTTTACCAAGTATTGGTCTTTTTTCATGTTCTCTTCCGCCTGCACATCCTACTACTGTGATGATTCTTGTTTTTTTAATTTTATTTGCATATTCTAATATATTTTTTGTGGCATTTATAGTGTGAGCATAGTCTAGTATTACTTTGTATTCTTTATCATACATAATATTTGTTCTGCCTGGTATTTCTTTTATATTATAGATATTATTAATTATATCATTTATTTTATAGTTATATGTTGTTAGAGTAGCTATTGCAGCGGTTAAGTTATAAGTGTTATAAATACCTAGTAATGGACTTGTTACTTTGTATTCTTTTTTATTGTGTATTAATTTATATGTTGTTTTATTGCTTTCTTCTTTTATATCTTTTATATAAAAGTCGGCTTTTTTATTTTTAGCATATGTAATATATTTTTTATTGTTTTGTTTTAGTATTTTTATTACTTTATCACTATTTTGATCATCGATATTTATTATAGCAATACCATTTTCTTTTAGTTTTGTAAATAGTTTTAGTTTTGATTCTAGGTAATTTTGAAAGTTTTTATGGGCATTTAGGTGATCTCCGGTTATGTTTGTAAGTATTGCTCTATCAAATAGAAGTCCTTCACATCTATTATGTAATAGGGCTTCACTTGATGTTTCCATCACTAAGTTATTTATTTGATTATCTTTTAATATTTTTGCATTTTTTAGTATTTCTTTTATTTCTGGTGTAGTGTTATTCATTTTTGTATGGTTATCTTTATATATAAATCCATTTGTTCCCATGTATGCTGTTTTTGTGTAATTATCTAGTAAGTTTTTAATTATTAAGGCAGTGCTTGTTTTACCATCTGTTCCTGTTATTGCAATAGTGTTTATGTTTTTTAATGGATCATTATAGTAGTCATTGTATATTTGATATAGTGTTTTATTAGTGTTTTCTACTTTTATTGTTGGTACTTTTTTGTTTCTAATATTTTTATCTGTTATGATAGCTTTTGCACCTTTTTCTATTGCTTGATCTATGTATTTATGCCTATCTTCATATTCATCATGAGTGCATATAAATATATCATTTTTCTTTATATTTTTTGAATTATTTTTTATATTCATTACATCATATGCATACTACTTTGATATTTAAAGTAGTCACTTTCTTTTGTATTATTTAATTTTTTTTCTAATTGTTTGATGTTATTTTCTAGATTTTGAACTTTTTGTTCAAGAGTTTGTAGTCTTTGTTCAATAAAACTATTATCTTGATTTGGTATCATGTTTTGATAAGGATTGCTCATCATAGGCATGTTTGGCATGAATGGCATTTGATTCATAATATTCCTCCTTTTACAATATTTTATGCAAGTATTTATTTTGTGATAATCGTGTAGTATAATATTTATATGGAGTTGATTTTATGCGTATTAGAAATGTTAAAAATAAAAAGGAAATACTTAAGAATAGTTCTTGTGTTATAGATAATCCTTTAGATTATAAGGGAAGATGGAGTGAGTGTTTTGGAAATGATAATCCTATTCATTTAGAGATTGGACCAGGAAAGTGTAATTTTATTATAGAGAATGCTCTTAGATATCCTGATATTAATTTTATTGGAGTAGAAAGAATTGATTCTGTTTTAGCTATTGGAGTTAGATCACTTGAGGAGTTTATTCCTAATCTTAGACTTATTAATTATGATGCTAATAAGATAGATGATATTTTTTCTAATGAAATTGATGTTTTATATCTTAATTTTTCTGATCCGTGGCCTAAGAGTAGGCATGCTAAAAGAAGGCTTACTAGTGTAGAGTTTTTACGTAAGTATGATTTGATATTTAAATCTGTTAAGACTATTATACAAAAGACTGATAATGAATCTTTATTTGCTTTTTCTATAGTTTCTCTTAGTAATTATGGTTATGTTATTGAAGAGTTATCGTTAGATTTGCATAATTGTTTAAAAAATGATAATATAGAAACAGAATATGAAAAGAAGTTTGCTAGTAAAGGGTGTAAAATTTTTATGTTAAAAGCGACAAAAAACTAGTAATTTCTATATAATATTTGTTATAATAAATAAGAGGTGTTTATGAGAAAATATTTGATAGGGGTCATAATGCTACTTTTGTTAGTATGTGGATGTAGTAATATCAATGATTTATCTTATAATGATGTTGTTAGTTATTCTTTAGAAAACAAGGCTAAGGCTAATACTGCTTTAAAGGGATATAAAATATATCTTCCTAAGGATATGAGTTTACTTAATGATGTTAATGGTAATAATGTTTTATATTCTTTTGGTGATAAGTATTATTTGTATGTTGATTTAGTTAGTTATTATAATAAGGTTTCTAATAGTTATAAAGTAAATGATGATAGTAATGCTATTTATAGTGAGATACTTAATAATGGGTATGTGTTAGTGACTAAGCATAATAGTGAATATTTTATTGAAGTGATGTATAATTATGCTAAGATAGAAGTTATTTCTAGTGATATAAAGAATGCTATTTCTAGGTCTTTAGTGGTTCTTAATAGTATTTCTTATAATGATAGTGTTATTGAAACATTGCTTGGTAATAGTATAGATTATAATGAAGAAAAGTTTGAACTTTTAGGTCCTTCGGTTAATACAGAGAATTTCTTGGAGTATGAGGAAGAGTATGGTACTTATGAAGATGATGGTAAGGCACCGGATGAGGATAAGATAGAGATTAAACCAAAAGAATAGAGGTGTGATTATGAAATTAATTGATAAGATTAAGAAAGCAATTATGGATGAAGAAGAGGATGAGTTAGAAGGGGAACAACTTGTTAAGAAGATTGATGTTGAAAGAACTACGAATACTACTTTGAATGATGCAGTGGAGGAAAAGACTGTTACTACTTTTGAAGAGTTTGTTCCTAAGGTTGATACTAAGAAACCTATTATATTTGATGAGGAAGATTTTGTTTCTTCGGATGTTGTTTATGAAGAACCTGTTAAAAAGAAGGAAGAATCTAAGCCTTTGTATGGTGGTTATGGATTAAGGGATGAAAAGACTAAAGAAAAGTTTAAGCCTTCTCCTGTTATATCTCCGGTGTATGGTCTTTTACATAAAGAGGATTTAGAACGTCAAGAAGTTCCTTCGAAGTCTTTAGAAAGTTTATTTAAAGAAGAAAGACAAGAAGTTAATTTTGATGCAGTAAGACAAAAAGCTTATGGTGTAAAGGAAGAGATTAAAGTTACTGAGGAACCTGTTAAAGAGGATACTTCAACTGATTTGTTTTTTGAAATGAAGGATGATGTTGTTGGAGTAGATAAAGTAACTATTGGAGATGCAGAAGAATATTATCAGGATTTAGGGTTAGAATATAATATAGATTATAAAGATGCTGATAAGGAAAAAGAAAAACAAAAAATGACTAGAAGTAAAAAGAATAAAGAACTTACTGAAATGGTTGATGAAGAAATTAAAGAAGATAAATTAATTGAAGAAGAGACTAAGAGTAAGAAAAGTAAAAAGAAAATAGATGATGAAGCAGAAGAAAAAAATCTTTATGATTTAATTGACATGATGTACGATAGTAAGGAGTGATAGAATGACTGATTTTAATCAAGTGTTGTTGTCGGTACTATTAGTACTTTGTTGTGTACTTGTTGTATTTTTAATAGTTGTTTCAATAAAGTTGTTATATACTACTGATAAAGTTAATATAATATTAACAGATGTTGAAAAGAAGCTAAATAGTGTTAGTGGAGTATTTTCTTTGATTGATACTGTTACTGATGGACTTTCAGCATTTAGTGATGTAGTATTTAATAGATTAGTTTTAATAGTAGAAAAATTATTTGGAAAAAAGGAGAGATAATATGGCTAAAAAAGGATTATTTGGTTTAATCGCAGGGATTGGTTTAGGAGCAGGATTAGGTGTTTTATTTGCACCTGAAAAAGGAGAAGTTACTAGAAAGAAACTTAAAGAAAAGTTAGATGATTTAGTAAAAGAAGTTAAGGAACTTGATGCAGAAGATGTAAAACTTGTTATTGAAGAAAAAATTGATGAAATAAAAGAAGATTTAGAAGATTTAGACAAGGAAAAAGTAAAAGAAGTTGCACAAGAAAAATTAAAACAAGTTAGTGATAAGATTGAAGATCTTGCTAAACTTGCTAAAGATAAAGCTACTCCAGTTGTTATGGAAAAGGTTGAAGATTTAAGAAAGTATGCTTTAAAAGTTACTAAACAAGTTGAAAAGAAATTAGAAAAATAGTTTTACACATCTTATGATGTGTTTTTTTAGGATGATTGTCAAATAGTGTGTGTAGACACAAAATAAGCAATAATTATTATTATGAAGCTGATGCAAATGCGTTGGC
>CAKOJO010000059.1 GCA_934090595.1 uncultured Bacilli bacterium
TTCACTTTTATCTAACCAGTTATTTGTTGTTTTACAATCTGTAGAACTAGAATATCCATATAAATTACTTGTACAATTTTTTGATGCTGCATATCCATAATCGCTTGTATACATTATTGCTATCTTTTTATCTGTATCATTTTGCATTATTGGATTAGTATTAACAAAATAACACTCTGTTCCACTTTGACTATTGTTATCATAATCATATTTGCAATCATTCCCATTCTTTTTCTTTCTTTCATATTGCCACATTGTATCAGAATTTATATTATAGGTGTCACTATATCCTCCAAGATAATATTTTGTTGTTCCTATCATATTTTTCGATTCTTCATTTATTGTATTATAATAATGCTTGCCAACATTTAAATATTCATTTAATGTACTTGTTGTCCAACAAGCTTTATAATTGTTATCCCAATATTTATTTCCTATTGAAGTATCTCTTATTATCTTAAATCTATTTTCTACATTGCCATCTGTATCTTCAGTAGGTATTATTCCTATTATTCTCCATACCTCATTATTAAATGTTACATAGTTATTTACACTTCCTCCACGATATCTATATTCTGTTTTAAATCTTTCATCCACTTGAAGTGTATCATCTATTTCATGTGTTATTTCTTCTAATCCACCTGTTTTCACATTTGTCTTTGCAAATTCTGAAGCACTCTTTTCAGTTTTAACATGTAATTTAAGAATGTTTTCTGATTCAACACTACTACTCCATTTTGCATATGATGTATTTGTGTAATTATAAGAAATAATACCCGTTAATAATAACACAAAAACACCTATTAATGATAATAGATATTTATTGTATTCTTTTACATCTTTAAATAAGGGGTTTATCTTTCTAGTATTTTGCCCCCCCCCCATACGAATTATTGTTTGTCATAGTTTTACCTCCATAGTTTCTTATAAGTTAATTCTATAACAAATATAGACCTTTTTCAAGTGAAATTTTTTAAATTTTTTGCATTTTTATAGAAACAAGACTTTTGATATAAGTTTTCTTATTCAAAAATAAAAATTGCCCTAAGGCAAATCTTATTTTTGTAATCATTTTCTCTCTCAAAACTTAAAATTGGTCATTTGACAAGTATTTTTCTTTAGTTTATAGTGGTATCAGCACGTTCATTACAGGCGCCGACTTCATTATCTTTTTAAAAGAAATGGGGTGATAGTTATGAGTAAGAAAGATTTTCTAATTTTAGCACTGCTTGTGATTATTTATTTATTATTAAAGTAATTTAAAATAAATGCGACGTCTCTCTGATATAGGGAAACGTCGCAACATTGACAATACAAGAAGTCGACGTTCAAGGAACGTGCTTCTTTATATATAATATACTACTTTTAGTAGTTTTATACAAGTAATTTATATTATTTCTTTAACTTAGTACCTTTTAAGTTATCAAATCTTTCAAGTAAGTTACCAGGTATAGCTTTTTGTATTTGTTCATCATCTTTTTTGTTATCTACTGCGATTGCTATTAAATCATCAAATAGCTCAGTTTGATTCTTTTTCTTAGCTTTCCATAAGTATGAAGATAACGATCCTGGTATTGTATTTATTTCATTTACATAGATCTTTTTAGTCTTATCATTGATTAAGAAATCTATTCTTGCAACTCCATTTCCATCTAATGCTTTAAATGTATTTATAGCATATTCTTTCATATCTTCGATCATTTCTTTTGATATAATTGGTTTAGTTTTGTTATCTTTTTCTTGTATTTTAGAAAAATTGTTTACATATTTTTCTTTAAATGAATAGAAATCTTCATTAGAGTTTATTTCTTCAATTTCAGATACTTCAACTTTTTTATAGTTACCAAGTACACTTATATTTATTTCTTTTACGTCATTTACTTTTTCTTCAACTAGAATCTTCTTATCATATTTCATAGTGTTTTTTACTTTTTTAAAGAAATCTTTTTCGTCTTCCGCTATTTCTATACCAATACTAGATCCTAAGCTAGATGGTTTGATAAATACTGGAAACTTTAATTTTGATAATCTTTCTTGTACTAATTTTTTATCACTTAATTCATATGAATAAAACCAAGTATAGTTAACTACTGGTATGTTATTAGCACTTAATAGTTCTTTTTGGATTACTTTATCTTGTCCTAAAGCTGCCCCAAGAACACTAGGTCCAGCATATGGTACTCCAAGCATGTTTAAGTATCCTTGTAAAGAACCATCTTCTAAGTATGCTCCATGTCCAATTGGTACAACTATGTCTATAACACATAAGTTCTTTTTAAACATTCCTAATTTTTGTAATACAAATGATTTATCAACTTTAACTAATGCAACTTTTTTAGCATATCTTTTTACTAAGTCAATATCTCTAAAGTTAATTATACTTTTTAAGTGTTCTCCAGTGTACCAAGTATTATCTTTATCTATATAGATTGGTACTATTTTATATTTGTTTTCATCAGCATATCCCATTGCTTCGATTGCAGAAATAATGCTTATTTCATGTTCAACACTTTTTCCTCCGAATATTACTCCTATATTTAATCTCATATTATTACTTCCTTTCACTCTTTTAGTATATCAAATAATATGAAATATAACAAATGTTTTTTTTAAAAGAGTGTAAAGAAAAAACAAGTTAACTTTCAACTTGTTCTCCTTTTAATTTAACTTTAAATTGATAGCTTGAGCTTGATGAAGATTCTGCTTTATGAGAACTTCCCCAAACTCCACCGTTTGCTTCACATGTATCTTTTGTAGTATATGTAGTATTACTACATACATTATCAGTGTTTGAAATGTTTAATTTAATCTCTTCATCACTACCAGTAACCCATGCTTTTAGTACATACGAAACAGTTCCTGTCTTAGTAAAAGAACCACTATCTAAAACATATTCATTAAAGTATTTATTATTAGATGTTTTTGCTTGCAGATTAGAAACTAATTCACCAGTAGTAGCAGTACCAATTACATATTCTTCTTTAGCGACACCATCTAAAACATATTTTTTAAGTAAATTAATTTTTACATTATCATTTGTAATACCATCATTTGAAATAAGATCAAAAGCTAAATCATAATTAATTTGTGTGTCACCATTAATAGTAGAATTAACATCAAAAGTATATGCTTTATCATCAGTAATAGCAGTACCAACTTCATCAGAAACAGGTTTTTGATCGGTCAAAGTCATGGCACTTTCATTATCAAAATTTATTTCTAATTTACCAGAAATTATATTATTTTCTCTTGTTCCTATAAAGTTAGCATAATAATATGCAAATGCTGATCCTACAACTAATAAGATTAATACAATAGTAGATATAGTAACTATAAGTTTTTCTTTCTTTGTTTCTTTGTTTTTCATAACAACACCCTACCTTCTTACTATTAAATAGTACTAAAAATATCAAAAAAAGTCAATAGAACTAAATAATTATTTTTATAATTAAGTAGAAATATTGCTTTTATTATATTTATTGAATAGATAATTGATATGGAGAAGAACTTGTACCAGCCCCACCAGATATCTTTATATTGGATGATAGTGTTAGAACAGGACGTGTATTATATTTTGAGCTACCAACACCAGAACTTCCAATACTACCATCACTATACAAATGAAATGCATAACCACTGTCATTAGAAGCTGGTGTAAGTAACCATTCATATCGTGATTTTCCTAACCAGTTATTCTTATTGACACAATTAGAATCAACATTGAAATAATATAAATTTCTTGAGCATTCCTTAAGTGCTGCATATCCATAGTCGCTTGCATACATTATCGCTATTTTTTTAGAAACATCACTTTGCATTATTGGATTTGTTCCATAATAATATCCAGATCTATTTGTTTCATTTTTTCTTTCATATTGCCAAACACTCTCTGTATTTATATCTTGAGAACTATATCCGCCGAGATAATACTTTGTTGTACCTATCATGTTTTTTGCTTCATCATTTAATGTATTATAGTAATTATTATTTAAATAATTATTCAATTCTGCGACTGTCCAATTGTTTGTGTACCCACCATTCCAATTCATACTTTCTAGCGCATCTTCTTTTATTATTTTAATTCTATTTTCAACATTACCACTTGTATCTTCGGTTGGGATTACTCCGATTATTCTCCATACTTCATTATTAAATGTTACGTAGTTGTTTACTACCGAGTCTCCTCCACGATATCTATATTCTGTTACAAATCTTTTATCTACTTGTAATGTGTTATCAATATCATGTGTTACTAATTCCAAACCGTTTGTTCCTACATTAGCTTTTGCAAATGCAAGTGCATAATCCTCTTTAGGAGGTGCTTCATTATTAATATTTACTCTAAATCTATAGCTATATGAATTATCACTAAGTCTACTAGTATCAACACTATCATCAATCCATGCTCTTAATCTATAACTATCTATAACTTCACCTTTGTTGTTAGAAAAAATTTCCTCATGAGAGTTTAATACATATTTATTTAAATTATATATTGTAGTGGGTTCTACTACAACTGTTTCAACTCCATTACTTATTTTAGTCAAATACACCTTTATCTCATTATCATTTAATGGATTATCTGTATCTAATGGATCCAGTACTATATTATAGTTAATCTTTCTTTTAGTATCATCATTTGCTCTTGTTTTTATATATGTTAGTACTTGAAAATCAAAGTAGTTATTTAAAACTTTACCCTCATCATCTTTCATGGGTAATGCATTAGTCATTTCTATTTCATTTACTTCAGTATAACTCATTTTTATTTGACCAGTTGATATTGCATTATTACCAGTTACTAGTTCAATATTAAATAAAGCATACGTTCCAAGTGATACTAATGCTATAACAAACACCATCATTACTACTAGCAATAGTTTCTTTTTATTATTTTGTTTCACATTATCTATACTCCTTTACCATAATAATACAACAAAAAAAGCACTTTTTCAAGTACTATTATTTATAAATACCAAAGTTTTTTATCATTTTTTCTAACTTCTTTTATAATTCCACTTCCAATGCATCTATTACCAATATACAAAGCGCATACTTGTCCGGGTGTTACTGATTTAACTTTATCATATGATACTAATAATTCATCATCATTTAATTTAGTAATTTTTACTTTTACATCGTTACTTCTATATCTAAACTTTGCACTACATTCTTTTAATTCTTCTTCATAATTGATTACTAAACTATCTATTACACAGCTATCTGAATATAAATATTCATTGTCATCACCAATAGCAACATATAAAACATTCTTATCTAAATCTTTTCCCACAACAAACATTCTATCTTCTGTACCACCAACATTAAGACCTCTTCTTTGTCCGATTGTATAATGCATAAGTCCTACATGTTCACCCATTACTTCATTTGTTTCTATGTTAATAATCTTACCAGGTTGATTAGGTAGATAATTACTTAAAAACTCTCTAAAGTGTCTTTCTCCAATAAAACATATTCCTGTTGAATCTTTCTTTTCAGCAGTTATTAGTCCATATTCACCAGCTATCTTTCTTACTTCACTTTTTTCCAAATCTCCGACTGGAAATAATACATTTTCTAATTGTTCATTTGTAAGTTGTGCTAAAAAATAAGTTTGATCTTTATTAGAATCTAATCCTTTATATAAATTACCATCAATAAGTCTAGCATAGTGTCCGGTTGCTATATAATCTGCACCAATCTTTAGTGCCTCTTTTTTGAATAAATCAAATTTTATGTATTTATTACACATAACATCAGGATTAGGGGTCCTTCCTTTTTTTAATTCATCTAAAAAGTAAGTAAATACATAGTCCCAATATTCTTTTACAAAATCTACTCTATGTAGTTCTATTCCTAAATCTTCACATACTTTTTTAGCATCATTATAATCTTGTTCTTGAGTACATATATTTTCATTTAAAGTAGGATTTCCTTTTATATCATGATTAATTAAACTATCCCAGTTTCTCATGAAAAGTCCTACTACTTCATACCCCATATTTTTTAAAATAATTGCACTTACTGATGAATCAACTCCACCAGACATACCTACTACTACACGTTTCATTCATATCACCGACTAAATTATACTACAAAATAAATAAAAAGTAAAAGATTATTACTTCTTTATACTTTTTATTATTTTTTTATTATTGTTATACATAACATTTTCTACACTATTACTATTAATAATTTCTTGTAGTTCCATAACCATTTTAGATTCTTTATCATTACTATAAGATAAAATATTATAAGCTATAAGAATTTTTTCATCCAAAGATAAATCAACCATATCTTTATAAAGAATATATTTAACATTAGGATTAGTAATAGTAATAATATATTTTATTTTATCCTCTTTTTCCTCTATTAAATTAAATAAACCAAGTAGAATACTTTTGTTTCTTATAGATTTTAATATTTGTTCTTTATACTCTTTATATTCAGGATTTTTCAAATACTCAACTTTATAAGCATCATTATTTAGGTCACATATTATACTTAACTTTTCAAAAAAAGAAAAATTATTTAAATACTTTATCTTTATAGTATCATTATCTATAAGACTAATAAGAAAAGGTCTATATCGAACATCAACTACATCAAAAAATTTAATCTTATTATAATCAGATAATTCTCTTACTCTATCAAATAGTATTCTATGAAATTTAATACTTAGTAATAATTTGGTTACTAAATCTTCATCTTCAATATCTCTAAGAAATGCTGAAATGCACAAATAATTATCTTTACTTTCTAAAAAAGATATAAGTTTAAAATAATATACTTGTTCATTAAAGACTATATCATCAAACCTATAATATCCGATCTTATTATATATACTTTCTCTAGTTAATAATTCAAACTTTATAGAATCATTGTGTATATAATAGACAATACTTTTTAAATCATCTTTATCTAAAGTATTAACCACTTCATCAACTAAAATCTTTTGATAGAACTCATCTGGCATATGATCATTTATAATTAATGGATCAGATACAATACTTCTTACAAATTTAGAATTTAGTAATTTTAATGTTGCTTTATTCATTATAAGCTTCATTCCTTTCACTTCGTTCAAGGCATACATAGGTACGAAAACTTGAACTAAATTTATTTTTCT
>CAKOJO010000060.1 GCA_934090595.1 uncultured Bacilli bacterium
AACCCCAATTGATTATAAAACTCAACTAGGGTTTAAATAATATTCTTTTAGTGTCTACTTTTTGTTGACAAGTTCAATATTACTCTATTCCTTCTTTTAATACATTAAGCTCTTCAAGTGAAAGTCCAGTATATTTTGAAATAACATCTAAAGTTAAATTATCTTGAATCATCTTAAGAGCAATTTCTCTTGCTAAACCAATATAAAACATATAAAAATCATTGTCAAATGACCAAATTTAAGATTTCATCACAAAAAAAGAACCAATTTTTAAAATTGATTCAATTTTTTATCATTAAGTTAGGAAAAGTGTATTGTGAGCACACTTTTTGTAATACAAATCTTAATTTTATATAGAATTGCACTTTTTTTAAAAATTACCCACATTTTATTTCATTTCCATCTCTTTTGCATATCACTTTATCTTCAGTACCACATATCATTCTTAAGTTATATTGGTATTCTGTATCATTTTTAGTAATAGTCATTGTATCTATTATACAATCATCTAAATTCAGATCACTTCCTGAGTCCTTTAACTTATTAATTCCAGGACTACATCCTTGTGTATCTCCTTCACAAAAATCAAAAAAAGTATTTTCATTATTCCATAAATCAACACTATATTTATCATTGTAAAGTTTCATGTTTTTTTCTACTAGTTTATATAGTGATTCATATTTTTGTTGTTTACTACTACTAAGAGCATCTAAAATATTAGGTATAACAAGTACTGATATTACAGCCATTAATGTTATAACTAGTATTAATTCTATTAGTGTAAATCCTTTTTTATTCATTAATATCACCTAACCTTTTCTTTAATTCCTCTTCATCCCATATTGTTATTTTTAATTCTTTTGCTTTATCATATTTACTACCTGGATTGTCTCCGACTATTACAACGTTAGTATTTTTGCTGACTGATTCAATTGTTTTTCCTCCACGTATTGTTATTTCTTCTTTTAATCTATCCCTTGGCATTATTGATATAGTACCAGTAATAACGAATTTTTTGTCTGCAAAATCGTCTTGTTTTATTATTTGTTTTCCTAGATAGTTCATGTTAAGACCATGTTCTTTTAATTTATTTATAAGTTCTATATTATTTTGATCTTTAAAGTATTCTACTATACTTTTTGCCATAGTGTCTCCGATATCAGAAATAGCAATTAAGTCTTCGTATTTAGCATTAATTACTTGATCAATATCTGGGTAGTTTTTAGCAATAATACTAGCACCTTTTTCTCCGAAGTGTCTTATTCCAAGAGCAAATAGTAATCTTTCTAAAGAGTTTTTCTTTGATTCTTCGATTGCATTAAGTAAATTATTTATAGATTTTTCTCCGAATCCTTCGAGTTCCATAAGTTCATCTTTGTACTTTTTTAAATCATATATTGATGATATATCTTTTAAGTATCCAAAGTTATAAAAATCTTCGGCAATTCGTTCACCAAGTCCATCTATATTCATTGCTTTTCTACTAGAGAAATGAATTAATTTTTCGATATTTCTTGCATCACATAAAGGGTTCATACAGTAGTGATTAGCTTCTTCATCTTTTCTTACTAGAGCGCTTCCACATACTGGACAGTTATTTATCATAGTAAACTTTGGTAGTTGTTCTTGTCTTCTTTCAAGTTTTACTTCAACGACTTCCGGAATAACATCTCCAGCTTTTCTAATTGAGATATAGTCTCCGACTCTTATGTCTTTTTCTTTTACAAAGTCTTCATTGTGAAGTGTTGCACGTGATATAGTAGAACCCATTACTTTTACTGGTTCAAGAATTGCATTTGGAGTAATTTTACCAGTACGTCCTACAGTGAACTTTATATCAATAAGTTTTGTAATTACTTCTTCAGGTGGAAATTTATAAGCTGTTGCCCATTTAGGATATTTAGCAGTATATCCAAGATTTTCTTGCATTCTTATGTCATTTACTTTTATAACCATTCCATCTATATCATATGGGAGTGTTGATCTAATGCTTGTTATTTCATTAATAAAGCTTATTACTTCATTTATGTTATTACAAAGTTTTCTTTTAGGATTTACACGTAGTCCTAAAGATTCGAAATATTCTAAAACATCAGAGTGTCTGTATAGTCCATAATCTATAGGATTAGGTAAATGATATAAGAAACAGTTTAGATTTCTTGATGCTGCGACTTTGCTATCTAGTTGTCTTACTGAACCACTGGCAAGATTACGACAGTTTTGAAATAGGTCTAATCCTTTTTCTTTTCTTTCTTTGTTTACTCTTTCAAATTCTTTTTTATCTATATATATTTCACCACGTACTTCGATTGATATGTCTTTTTTTAATCTAAGTGGTATTGTTTTAATAGTTTTTACGTTATTAGTGATGTCTTCTCCTACTTTACCATCTCCACGGGTTACACCACGTACTAAAACACCATTTTCATAGGTAAGACTTATTGCTAGGCCATCTATTTTTAGTTCTACTACATAGGTTGGATTATATCCTTCTTTTTTTATTCTTTCATCAAATTTTACTATTTCATCTTCATTAAAAACATTTCCTAAAGATAACATAGGTAGTCTATGACGAACTTTTTCAAAGTTAGATAGCACTTCTGAACCTACTCTTTCAGTTGGAGAATCTGGTTGTTTTAAGTCTGGGTATTTTTGTTCAAGTTTTATTAATTCTTGCATTAGTCTATCATACTCAAAGTCGCTAACGCTTGGTTTATCTAGTATATAATACTCATGATTGTATTTATTAAGTAAGTCTGTTAATTCTTTTATTCTTTTACTAACATCATTCATTATGTATCACCATAATAATTATAAGATATTTTTAATAATAAGTAAATTAAAATAAAGTAAAAATAAAAACGTCTCTATTGAAACGCTTTATTTTTGGCATTTATTGCAGTAATAGGTACTTCTTCCTCCGATTTTATCTCTTATTATTATATTATTACATACTAGGCATTTTTCATTTTCTCTTTTATGGACTAATAAGTTATTTTGAAATCTTCCTGATACTCCTTCTTCAGATGTATAGCTTCTTATAGTAGTACCACCTTCGTTTATTGCTTTTTCTAGTACTTTTTTAGTGTTTTCTATTATAAGTTTTAATTCTTTATCATTTAACTCATTACATTTTTTATGAGGATTTATTTTTGATAAGAATAGTATTTCATCAGCATATATGTTACCTATTCCTGTTATTATACTTTGATCTAAAAGAACTGTTTTAATAGGAAGTCTTTTATTCTTATATTTATCTTTTAAATAGTTTATAGTAAGATTATCATCCCATGGTTCTAGTCCTAATTTTGTAAGTGGAGAGTTTTTGTATAAATCTTCTTTATTTATTAAGTACATTTTACCAAATTTTCTAGTATCTTTATATCTTAGTTCAAATGTATCATCAATATTAAATATTACTAGTTCATGTTTTTCTATTTTTTCATTTGGTTTTCTATATAAATATTTTCCTTCCATTCTTAAATGACTAAGTAAATCATAGTTATCAAGTTCAAATATTAACCATTTACCTCTTCTTTTAATGTCATTTATTGTTTGGTTTTGGATATTTAGTTTTACTTTACTGATATCTTGGTTTTCAAATACATTGTTATGAATTATATTTATGCTTTTAATAGTTTTATGTTGTAGATGATTTAGCAGTTGTTTTCTTACTGTTTCTACTTCTGGAAGTTCTGGCATTATTTGGCCTCATACCAATTGGTTCCAATGTTTATATCTGCTTTTAAAGGAACGTTTAGTTTGTATACATTTTCCATTTTTTCTTTTACTATTTGTTCTACTACTTCTTTTTCATCTTTATAAACATCAAATACTAATTCATCGTGTACTTGAATAATCATTTTAGATTTTAATTTCTTTTCATTAAATAAATCATATATTTCTATCATTGCTTTTTTCAAGATATCTGCACTTGTTCCTTGAATTGGGGTATTAAGTGCCATTCTTTCTCCACTTTGTCTTATCATATAATTACTATTTTTTAATTCGTCTATTACTCTTGTTCTTCCAAATAGTGTTTTAACATAGCCATTTTGATAGGCATCTTGTTTTAGGCTTTCCATATAGTCTTTTATACCTGTAAATGTATTAAGATAGTTTTCTATAAATGCTTTTGCTTCTTTTACATTGATGTTTAAGTCTTCGGATAGTCCAAAGCTACTTATACCGTATAGGATACCAAAGTTAACTGCTTTAGCATTTCTTCTCATGAGTGGTGTTACTTCTTCTTTTGGTACATGGTATATATCCATTGCAGTTTTGGTATGAATATCCATATCATTATTGAATGCTTCGATTAAGTTAGTAGCATTAGACATGTGTGCAAATACTCTTAGTTCTATTTGAGAATAATCACTAGATAAGATGTATCCATTATTACTAGGAATAAATGCCTTTCTAATCATTCTTCCATATTCTGTTCTCATAGGTATGTTTTGAAGATTAGGACTAGTACTTGAAAGTCTTCCTGTTCTTGTTAGGGTTTGATTAAATATAGTGTGTATTCTTCCATCTTCTTTTATGTAGTCAATTAGTCCTACGGCATAGTTACTATATAGTTTAGCAAGCATTCTATATGTAAGTACTTTTTCTACTATTTCATAGTTAGTAAGTTTATTTAGAATATCTGCACTGGTAGAATAACTATCATTTTTTACTTTTTTAGGATATGGAATAGATAGTTTTTCAAAAAGAATTGTTCCTAGTTGTTTAGGACTTAGTATATTAAATTCGACTCCTGCGAGTGTATAAATATCTTTAGTTAGAACTTCTAACTTATTTTGAAGATCTTCTTTCATTTTATTTAAGACTTCTAAATCCATATTAACACCAGTGTATTCCATATCAGATAATACGTATGTTAATGGAAGTTCAATGTCAAGATATAGTTTTTCTTCATCTTTGTTTAATTCTTTATAGAATCTAGTTCTATTATTCCAAATGAATTTAGCTTTAGATACTGTATTTTTCATTATATCTTCTTTTGTAACGTCTTTTTTCTTTAAAAGGGTTATATCTTCAGTAGTGGTTTCACCACATATACTAGTAAGATAGCTGATATCATCTTTTATATTGTAGTTTAATAGATATGTTTCTAATACTAAGTCTTTATTGTTTTTATTATATGGAATATTGAAGTATTTAAATAGTGTTATGTTTTTCTTTAAGTCATATGTGTATTTAGTGTTGTTATTGTTAAAAATATCTAGGTTTTTAAAGTTTTCTTTATCTATAAAACATGAAACATTATCATTATAGATACCAATTCCAATTACATCTTTATCATGATAGTTACCATTTACTAGAATATAATAGGCAAAGTCACCATCAAGTGAAATATTATCTTTTATTTCATATTCTAGTTCTTTTACTTCTTCTTTGACTCCTAGTTTTTTGATTATGGAATAGAATTCATATTCTTCGAGTAATGGAATGTATTCTTCAGTTATTCCTTCGTATTTAATATTTGAAAGATTAGTATCAATTGGAACGTCTTTATAAATTGTTGCAAGTTCGTATGAGAAATAAGCATCTTTTTTTGATTCTTCTAATTTATTTTTTGTACTTCCTTTAATTGAGTCTATATTTTCATATATACCATCAAGTGTTTTATATTCATGTAATAGTTTTAATGCTGTTTTTTCTCCGATTCCTTTGACTCCTGGTATGTTGTCTGATGGGTCCCCCATTAATGATTTTAGATCGACCATTCTAGGTGGTGTTATTCCATAGGTTTCAAAGAATGTCTTTTCATTCATTCTGATATAGTCATTTGTTTTAAGTAATTTTACTTCAACATCATTAGATATTAATTGTAATAAGTCTTTATCACTTGATACAATGGTAGCAATAAAGTCATCATCTTTATCTACTTCTTTAGCAAATGTTCCTATTATATCGTCTGCTTCATAGTTATCTACTTCAAAGCATTTTATTCCCATTGTTCTTGCTATTTCTTTAGCTACTGGAAATTGTTGTTTTAATTCAAGAGGAGTTTCTCTTCTTCCATCTTTATAACCTTCATATTTTTCATGTCTAAATGTTTTTCCTTTATCAAAGGCAATCATCATATAACTAGGATTTTCTTCATTAATAATTTTATTTAGCATGTTAATAAATCCATATAGTGCATTAGTAGGAAAACCTTTTGAGTTTCTTAAAATACTTCCAGAGTATGCTGTGGCATAATAACTTCTGAAAAGAAGATTGTTTCCATCGATTAATATTACTTTTTTCATAGAGCCTCCCTATAATATTTCGTGTAATTTATCAATTATTTTGTTTATTACAACGATTTTATTTTCTTTACGTGAACTTTTATCTACTTTTATTTCGAGATCATGGTATATATTATTGTCTTTATCATAAATAGATACGAATACTACATTGTCTTCTCCATATGGGTTATCTAGATCTACTTTATTTAGTTTTCCTGTTATGCCTACTCCATAGTTAGAATTAGTAAAATTACTGATAGATAAGGCCATACTGTGTGCTGTTTCTATGCTATAGACTGTGTATTTATTTATTATTTCTTCTTTAACACCCATTTTTATTTTGTATTCATTACTATAGGTGACTGCTGAAAACTTTAGTACTTTAGAGGCATCTTCACAACTAGTTATTTCATTAGCAAGTCCTCCCCCAGTACAAGACTCCATAGTGGATATTGTTTTATTATTTAAAATTAGTTTATCAATTATTTGTCTCATTTTTTTATCACTTCCATAAATAATTATATCATAAAAAAACTAATAAGTAATTAAACTTACTAGTTTATATTAGATATTTCTGTTATATTAGCCTATTGTTAAATTGTTTTATAAACTTAGTTGATATGGATCTGAACTTGTACCTGTTCCCAATGATATTTTTACGTTTGATGATAAAGTTAGAACTGGGTATACATTGTATTGGCCAAGTCCTGTTGATTCACCAGAATAAACACTTCCAGTACTTAATATAGCAAATGCATTTGAACTACCATAAAAAGTAGTATCTTGCGTAAGTAACCATGTGGCTTCACTTTTATCTAACCAGTTATTTGTTGTTTTACAATCTGTAGAACTAGAATATCCATATAAATTACTTGTACAAT
>CAKOJO010000061.1 GCA_934090595.1 uncultured Bacilli bacterium
CACTTTTTTTCGTGTTTTTACTTTGAGACTTGAATCAGTTGAGTTTAACGCGTGTTTTTACTTTGAGAACTCACCATTATTTCATTTTTTTCCAAATCAAAGTTATTATTTAAGAAGTAAAATACTCCATCTTCTTTACATGACTTTGTTGTATATCTTGAAACTTTTAATACTTCATCTGATGCATCCTCTACTGCTACTCCATATTTAGCATTTTTTATCATCAATAAATCATTATTATTATCACCAAATGTAATAAGATAATCATTTGATATATTTTCTTTTTCTAGTAATATTTTAATAGCATTATACTTATCATTACCATGATTGATCACTTCAATATATCCTCCGATATCTTCACCTTTAATTATTCTAAATACATCTAAATCATTATACTTTTTTAGTTTATTATAAACTTGGTTTAAGTGTTTTATATTATCATAATATATTTCTATTTTTAAAACTTCAAAAGATATATTTAAATTGTCTATAAATCTTTCTTCTATATATCTCAGTTGATACTTATAGTTAACTTTAATATTCCATCCTTCTTCACTACAAAAGCATATTTTTTTATAATTATTCCCTACTGTTTTTACAATATCACTTATTCTATTTTTATCTATATGATCTTTATATATAATATTATCATTTTTACAATCATAAATAATTGCACCATTTGATCCAATAATATAATCACAATACTCTTTAAATAGTCTTTTAATGTTATTAAGTGGTCTTCCTGATGCTATTATAAATACATTGTTGTTACTACGTAATTTACCTACTATATTTTTAGTATCATTTGATATATCAGATTTACTATTTTTTATTAGAGTTCTATCAATATCACTTGCTATTAAATATCTCACTATATCACCTCTTTAAAAGTAAAAACATAACTATTGAAAGTAATAATTATGCTTTTTTTCATGGCCTAATGTTGTCGAGTCGCCATGTCCTGGATATAAAACAATATCATCATCGTATTTTTTAATTTTATTAATGGATTCAATCATTTCTTGATAATTACCTGTTGGAAGGTCCACTCTACCAATGTTGTCTTTAAATATAAAGTCTCCGACAAACATAATATTATAGTTTCTAAAGTAAAAAGTTATACTAGAGCTACTGTGTCCTGGAGTATAAATTACTTCAAAGTTAAATGGTCCAATATGATGAGTATCTTCGAATAAGTTTTTATAATCATAGACTTCTACACCATATAATTCAGATAAAGATTTAGCATAAGTATTATGATCAAAATGATCATGAGTAAGAAGTATTGCAAGTGGTTTCAATTCTAAATCTTCGATTGTTTTTATAATATTATTTTCTTCAGCACCTGGGTCTATTATTAAACATTCATTATCTTTATATACTAAATAACAATTAGTTTTTAATGGTCCAACAGTAAGTATTTCTATATTCATTTTAATCCCTCTTTATATGCATCTATTAACCAAGTAGGATCTTTGCAACCCATAAATGGTATTACGGCATTATCATATTTATATAATTTGTCAATAGTTTCTGCACTTATATGCTCTGCATTAGGACATAAATCTATTATTAAATCTGATGTTACGCCTGGATAGTCTTCAAACTTTTCTCTAGCGGGTTCTATATCAGTTACAAAAGCTTTGTCCGCTAATTTTAGAACTTCTGCAAATTCTTTATAAAAGCTTTGTGTTCTAGATATTGTATATGGAATTAAGACTGCTACTAATGTTTTATTTGGGTATTTTTGTCTAGCAGTTTCAAGTACTGTTTTTACTTCATTAGGATGATGAGCATAGTCATCAACAAGTACTACATCATTTACTTTTTCTTCTTGAAATCTTCTTTTTGCACCACCAAAGTCATTTAAGTATTTAATTATATCATTATGTTCTACTCCTTCATAATAACATATACCAATACAAGCAAGTGCATCAAGTACCATATGACGTCCATATATATTTAAGTTAAAGTGTCCATAGAAAGTATTGTTTATATAAACATCAAAACTACTTCCATCGCTTCTTAATTCTAAATTCTTTGCTACTATATCATTCGAATCATCAAATCCATAGTATACCATTTTGTCTGATTTAATCTTTCTAACGTTTTTATCATCACCACATGCAACAACTTTATATTTAGTATGATCTGCAAATTGTTGGAATACTTCGACTATTTCATCAATGTTTTTATAACAGTCTACGTGATCATAATCTATATTAGTAATAACTGAATATTTTGGAGTATATAAAAGTAAATGCCTTTCAAACTCACAAGATTCAACAACAAAGTTATTAGAATCTTTATCTACTACTCCAGTACCATCTCCGATTAAATAGCTTGCTCCGACTGTATTTTGCATAATATGGCCAAGCATTGCAGTAGTAGTAGTTTTACCATGAGTTCCTCCGATACATATTGCATCATATTTTTTAGTAAGCTCTCCGATCATTTCATAATATCCATACATTTTACAACCAAGTTCTTTTGCTCTTTTAATAGCATAGTGTTCTTCATGAATGGCAGCAGTATATACAAATATCATATCACTAGTAAGCATATCTGCATTTTTATAACATTTTATTCCTCTTTCATTTAATGGTTCTTCAGTAAAAGAATAAACTTTTGCATCATCGCATCCTAATACTTCATTTCCCATATCGTGTAGAATACATGCGAGTCCTGTCATTCCAGATCCTTTTATACCTGCGAAAAAATATGTCATTTTAATCACCTTCTGTAATTATTATATCATAAAATTATAAAATAGTGATTATTTAAATAGTTACATGTAAAGAAGTGTAAATTAATAAACAAAAAACACAAGTAATACTTATGTTTTATTTAAAATATTTATTTAATATTTGATCTAGATTTTTCTTATTAATTGGTTTTAATACATAATCATCAAAACCATAATTAAGATATTTTCTTATCATATTATTTGAACTTGGAGTAACCATTATAACAGTTATTATTTTATAACCAGTATTTCTTTTAATTAAACTAACTACTCCATCTTTTGACTTAATAATTTCATCTGTTGCATCATTTATTTTAAAATGAGGAATAATATCATCAATTAAAATTAAATCTATTGTCTCATCACTTAGTAATATTCTATACATTTCCTCAAGTGTATCAGCAGTCAATGCATCAACATTGTATGGTCTCAGCAATGCTTTTATCTCTTTCATTCTTACTTTGCTATCATCAATTATAAGTATTCTTTTATTGCTATAATCATTGTAATCGATTTTAATATTTTTATTTTCTTGTTTTTTACTAATTATATCATATTCAGTCATTATTCTTTGATTAACATATAGTGAAATGGTAGTATTATTTTCATTCTTTATTATTACTATTTTTCCATTAATTTTTTCTAAAATATTCTCTATTATCTGATAGTTCAAATCTTCAGTTTTTTTAAACTTAAATTGCTTATCTTTATCCTCATAAATATACTGATTTATTGAACTGTTAACTTGAAATTGGAATCTTAATCTTGAAAATCTTCCAACTTGGTTACTATTAATCTTTAGTTTTAGTGATTCATCATTTGTTATAGAAATAATAAAATTGTAAAGATATAGCACACTTTTAATAACATTATTATCATCACCGTATAACACCGGAGAAATATTGCTATCTATCTCAATAATTAATTTATTATTCTCTGTCTTTAATAACTCTTTTAATTTATCTAGCATATTATATGTTTCATATTTATACTCTTTCATTTCTTTATCTGATTTTACCACTGCAAGTTCAATGATATTTGATATTTTTTCACTTAATTTCGCTGAATCATTTTGAAATTGTGATATTTCATTAGTTAATTCTTCAATATTATTTTTATCAATTTTCTTATTACCAAACGTTTCTAATTTTACAAGTGATGATTCTAACTCATCAGACATGTCATTAAGTAAGTTTAAAGTTTTATCAGATGAAGACTTGGCTAATGCTTTTTGAAAAGATAACTCTTTTGCAATTTTAACATCAGGATTTTCTATCGTATTATACATTATAAATAATATAAATGAATAAAAGAATCCTTCGAATATTAATTCTTTATAAAAACCTCTTATTATAAAACCCAATACATATAATAACATTAAAATAATATATGGTATAACTTTTTTTATTGATTGCTTCATTAGTATTAAATAGAATGTTATTACAAAGAAGAATAAAAAGCTTATTATCGTATGAATAATTGCAACATTATATGACCAACCATTTCCATCCAATAGATCTCCTTCGAATATTACATTTAATGGAAGCACTATAATGAGGATTACCGCTAATAGTGTTATAACATTTAAAATAATTTTTAAAATAACTAATTTGTTTTCTTTATCATATATTGCTAGACAATAATGCATTGAATATAAGTTCAGTATAGTCAGTATACTCATATATATTTTTTGTAAAATACCAATTAATGTAATGTTTCCAGTTAATTTTGCAACAACAAAAGTGGTTATTCCAATTAATATAAACGTCAAATCTAGTAAAATCAATTTAGAATATACTTTTGTTTCTATATTTTTAACATTTGGTTTTGAGAAAAATAGTACTACCAATGTTGTTATAATTAGTAAACCTACAATTTGTAATACAATCGCTTGCATATTTTTCACACCCTTTTTATTCTTTTTATTCTTTATTTTTTAAGTACTAATTGTTTTGCTAAGAATGCATTATTTGTATTTAATTCTATATTTTCTAAACACTTGAATACTTCTTCTTCGCTAATAATAGTTTTGTCATGAAAACTTTCACTTAACGCATCCTCTAAAGAGAAACCATATCCATAATTACATCTTCCTATTATTTCAGATTGAAATTCCTCTAATGTAGGAATAAATTCATGTTTTAATACTGGTTGAGTTTCTAATATTTCCCATTTTAATGTACAAAGTTTATCACGTAAATCAAAATTTAATTCTTTTTCACTTCTTGGATCATTAGCATCAATTGTGTACTCTTTTCCAATATTGAAATAAAATGTCTTTTCATATTGTTCTACTGCGATTGGTACAATAGGAAAACTTGTTTCTTTTGCCATTCTAACTGTTCCTACATATGTTTTCATAACTAGTTCATTAGCAGACACATTCCAAGCCCCTTCTGGATAAATAAGTAGATTACCACCTTTATTTAATAATTCAACTGATCTATTATATGCAATTTTTCTATCAGTTCTATTCTTAGTTTCAAGTGGTATTACTCCATTTAGTCTTAAAGCTTGATAAATAGGCATTTTATATAAAATACCAGGATCTCCAAGCATTAAATAAGCTGGATCCTTAACAACTTGAAATGTCCTTTGTATATCATTTCCACCAATATGAGTACAAGCAAATATTTTAGGACTATTCTTATCAACATGACTTTCATTAGAAATAATTATATTATTTTCTCTAGATAGTACTTGATCAATTTTTAATATTGAATCACATAGAAAATGAATTTTCTTTCTAAGTTCTATTCCTTTTAATTCACTACCATTGTTATATAGATATATTCTATACTCAGCATAATAATTAACTAGTTCTTCAATTGCCATTTTTCTTTTTTCTAATAAAGACAGTTTATTAAATGATTCCATTTTTAACCCCCAAAAAAAACACATAATATAAATAATATTACGTGTCTAATTATATCACACTTTATATTAAAAATAAAGTTTTAGTTAACTATTTTTATTTAAATAACAACATATAAAGCTTAGTAAATATTTTTTGACTAAGTGGTGCTTTATAAAACAATTTATTATTATCACTTTCAATAGCCTCAATCATTTGATAAACAATACTAGATATATCAAGAGACTCTATTACATTAAAAAATCTTTTTTGCTCTATTACTAAATCATCACTATATATAAAATAATCACTATTATCAATAGATTTAGCAAAACTTTCTATCATCACTTGATTAAAACCTGTTTTATAAGCTCCAGGTAAAATTAGTTTTAATCTTACTTTACTATTACTCTTTTTAAGTTCTTTATCTAAGCACATTCCCATTGTTATTAATGCACTTTTAGTAGAACAATAACTACCTAAGAATGGTATAGGCATAAGTCCTGCGAGTGATGCAGTAATAAGTACTTTACCCTTTTTATCTTCTTTTTTCTTTTTATCAATAAACTTCTTAGTTAGTTCAAGTGTTGAAAAGAAATTAGTTTCAAAATTTTCTCTTATATCTTTAACATCAATATCTAAAAGAGAACCTCCGATACCTATACCTGCTTGATTTACTAATACATCTATATCTAAATCATCAAGTAAAGATAAATCTTTTTTACTAGTAATATCCATCTTAAAAACATAAACGTTTCTTAAGATATTATCCTTCTTTAGTTTTCTTCTTACTGATTTTATCTCTTTATTATGATGTACTGTAATATATACTATATGTCTTCTTTTGATTAGTTCTTTTGCAAGACTATAACCAATACCAGATGCTGCACCCGTTATTAAGATTTTCATTTTATCACGTATAATCAATCTTATAGAAATATTAATTAATTTCTTATTGATTGATCCCTTTCTATTTATAT
>CAKOJO010000062.1 GCA_934090595.1 uncultured Bacilli bacterium
AAAATAAATTTAGTTCAAGTTTTCGTACCTATGTATGCCTTGAACGAAGTGAAAGGAATGAAGCTTATAATGAAAAAAATAACAAGAAACTACACAGTAGAAGGAATTATATTTGCAAGCATATGCGTATTTTGCTTACTTAGTTTTGCTCTAGTAAGATCAATGTCAGTAGTAGACTCTAAAATAAGTGACAACTATACATACGTTTCATATGAAGTGCTTACTGATAATGTTGTACCAGTTACAAAAGAAGAACAAAAAAGTGTTGTGAGACCATATGACGACGACAAAGTAAAAGTTGGAAAAACATTCTATGACTATCAAAATAAAGAAACACAAGAAAAATCAATCATATACTACGAAAATACTTATATTCAAAACAGTGGAGTAGATTACACAAATGATTCAGTTTTTAAAGTAAATGCAATCAAAGACGGAAAAATTCTATCGGTAACAAAAGATGACATAACAGGAACAACTATAAAAATAAAACATAACGACAATCTAATTAGTGTCTATCAAAGTGTAAAAGATGTACTTGTAAAAGAAAATGAAGAAGTAAAACAAGGACAAACAATAGCATCATCATCCACAAACGCAATAAGTCAAGACCTAGGAAATCATTTGCACTTTGAATTATATAGTAATAATAAACTAATAGATCCAGAAAAATACTTCAGTGAAAACATAAAGGGATACTAGTATGTTCAATAAAGATATAGGAATTGACCTAGGAACAGTCAATATATTAGTTTATGTTAAAGGAGAAGGAATAATAGTAAATGAACCAAGTGTAATAGTGGTAGATGAACAAACAAAAAAACCAATTGCCTTTGGAGAAGAAGCAAATAGAATGTTAGGAAGAACACCAGGAAAAATAAAAGCAATAAAACCAATGAAAGATGGAGTAATCGCAGACTTCGAAATGGTTGAAACATTACTATCCTATTTATTAAGAAAGATAAATATAAAAAATAAAATAGTAAAACCAAGAATAATAATATGTTGTCCATCAAATATAACAGAAGTAGAAAAAAATGCCATAAAAGAAGCAGCAGAAAGAACTGGTGCCAAAAAGGTATTCATTGAAGAAGAACCTAAAGTTGCCGCAATAGGAGCAGGTCTAGAAATCGGAGAACCAATAGGTAATATGGTCGTAGACATTGGTGGTGGAACAACTGACATTGCAGTTTTATCATTAGGAAACATAGTAACAAGTGCATCAATTAAAACCGCAGGAAATACATTTGATGAAAATATAATAGAATATGTAAAAAATAAATATAAACTATTAATCGGAGAAAAAACCGCAGAAAATATAAAAATAAAAATAGGAACAGTAAAAAGTACAAAAAAAGAAAAATTAGAAATAAGAGGAAGAGACCTAATCGGAGGACTTCCAAAAACAATTACAATAACAAGTGATGAAGTGGAAGAAGCATTAAAAGATAGTGTAAATAAAATAATATCCATGATAAAAGTAGTATTAGAACAAACTCCACCAGAACTAGCATCTGACATCATAGAAAATGGAATAATGTTGACAGGAGGGGGAGCAATGCTTCAAAACCTAAAAGAACTTCTAGAAGAAGAACTAAAAGTACCAGTTAAAGTAGCAGAAAATCCACTTGCATGTGTAGCCGAGGGAACAGGAATAATGTTAGATAAGATATACTACATAGATTAATACCTGTTCTTTTTTGTTGAAATAAGTAAAAGTATGATATAATTAACTTAGGCGGTGATAAAATGCTAGATATTAACAATCAACTACATATATTGTTCATAGTACTAACATGTTTAATAATAACATTAGCAATAACATTCTATATAAAAAAAATAGCAATTCATATCGGAGCAATGGATATTCCAAATAAAAGAAAAGTACATACAAAACCAATGCCACGACTTGGAGGATTAGGAATATTCTTAGGATTTCTATTTGGTTACATGCTATTTGGAGTTCAAAGTGTTCAAATGAACTCGATACTAATAGGAAGTTTCATTATAGTTTTAACCGGAGTAATAGATGATATAAAACCACTTGATGCAAAAACAAAACTAATTGGACAAATAATTGCAGCATGTATAGTAATTTTCTATGGTAATATTTTATTAAATAAAGTAACATTATTCGGATTATACATAAACTTTGGTATCTTTTCATATCCATTAACAGTTTTATTTATACTGGGATGTATAAATATAATAAATCTAATTGATGGACTAGACGGTCTATCAAGCGGAACATGTGCAATATTTTATTTAACAATAGGAATAATTGCATTTATCAAAGGAACAATGGGTGCATTAAATATAACGTTGGCATTTATCATGTTAGGTTCTACACTAGGATTCTTGTATCACAACTTTTACCCAGCAAAAATCTTTTCCGGAGACTCAGGTTCCATGTTTCAAGGCTTCATGATTGCAGTAATATCTTTATTAGGATTCAAAACTGCAACAATGATTTCTCTATTTGTTCCATTATTAATACTAGGAATACCAATACTAGATACACTATTTGCAATAATAAGAAGAAGTCTAAAACATCAACCAATATATATGCCAGACAAATGTCATTTACATCACCAACTATTAAGCTTAGGTTTATCACATAGAAATACAGTATTAGCAATATATGCAATGAATATATTATTTGCAATCGCATCAATAATATATATAATCGGAGATAAAAAAATAGGTGTATATGTATACCTAACAATATTAGCATTAATACTATGGATAGTATTTAGAACAGGAATAATATCAGACAAAAATAAACAAACGGCTAACAAAGAGAAAAAATAACAATTTTCTCTTTTCTTTTGCTCAACAAAGTGCTAGAATAGTATCGGAAAAAGGAAAAAATTTCCAAAAAATATAAAAAAAATAAAAAAATTGTAAAAATTGCGCGAAAGATATTTTAATCTGTGCTATATTGGAGATGTGGATGTTTATGAAAGATTTTTTAAAATGGTTAGGTGTTAATGAAAAAGTTGCTAAAGTAGCAATATGGTTATTTATAATAATGGTATGTCTGATTGTTATTAATACAGCGCTGGACAGTCTAGGTTTGCCTTATTATAAAATAACTGTGGACAACTTAGTACAAGCTGATTTTGGCAAAGTATTTAACTACATATTATCATGGATAATAATATTATTTAATTTTTATTCAGTAATATTTATAGTCTTCAGAACAAAAGAATTTAAGAAGATTCTACCATATTCATTGATTTACTTAGTGTTAGATATACTTATAAGACAGGTAAGTAATTATATGGTTTCTCAAATTTTTATAATAGCATTTATTTTAGGATTTTGTTATTTCTATTCTGGTAAAAAGATAAAGTATATAATATATGGGATATATTCAATAATATTTAATGTATTTATTCAGTTTATATGGTTTTCATACAAAGCAAGTTCATTAAATATAAATGAGTTAAATGCTAGTACAAGAACAATCCTTACATTTGATTTCTTTATAATTATGACAGTTATTATAATTGCAAAAGAAATATATATGAAAAAAAGGAGCGAAAGAATATGTGGGGCGGAGGAGAAAGTATACTCTGGATCGGAGAATTCAAAAAAGAAAGCAACTTTGCCAAGAAAATAGCTAAGAAATTAGCTAAATAATTCAATGTAAATAATAGTTCATGGGTCCTACTATTATTTACACATTCATCTATAGTAAGGGGGTAATATTATGGAAGAAAAACAAAAACAAAAAAAGAATGCTAGAAAAAAGAAAAATGGTATTTGGTTTAATGACACAACCACAATAGAAAACTTTTCACAAGAAACAGCATCCAAACTAGAAAAGACCATTGAAAACATAATATTTTATGGAATTACTATACCATTGCAACTATTTCAAACAATTGGAGTATTTGTAATTGCTTATTTCAATGATGCATTTGCAGAGTTAGCATTTTTCTTAATAGGTTTTTTCTTTACAAGAAGTTTTTTAGGAGAAACATTTCATTTGAATTCAACAATAACATGTACAACATTTACTTGGACTTTATTTTTCTTGATAACATGGTTAATTCCTAGTATATACATAAGTGTTTTCTTATGTGTACTTATGGGAGTTATGTTATCAATATACATGCATTATATAGTAGTAAAGGAAGATGAGGTATGCCAAAAAGACTAGGAGTAGGAACTTTAATCGTTAGAACTTCATTACAAGAGTTAGAAGATTTATGCGATCAAAAAGGATTAACGGATTATGAAAAAGAAATTATAATAAGAATTTATTGGTACAAGCAAAACCTAACATTTATAGCGGACACCATGGATTTCAGGAAATATGGAAAAACACATGGTCGCTATTCAGTTAGAAGTATAAATACTTTCCATAAACAAGCATTCATCAAAATAATTAAATAGTAATCAAAACTATTTTAATTATAAAAAAATAAAAAATATTTAGTCAGGAGAAAGTTATGGACTTCATTATTTTAGGTAGTAGTGAAAAAGATATAAAGGGGTATGAAGGTGTGATAAGTGAATCGTTACTAGGTTCAAAAATAGAATATCATAGTTATAAATTCGATGATATTAATAATATGAAGGAGTATGTTGAAAAGAATAGAACAAGGAATATTTATATAATTGAAAATAACTCATTAGTAAATGCAGAATTAATTGTTGATTATATAAGAAAGGAAAGAGATGATTATCAGTCATATATTATTATCATTAATTTTGAAAAAGGCTTTGAGTTACCAAAATATAATGTGATGACTACTATACTAAAAAGCTATAATATGCCAACAAATTTGGTAATGACAATTAAAGAGTTAAATAAAATGTATATACAAGACTCCAGCATGTTTTGGTTTAAACAAAATGGAGTATTATTTTTAATACCACTCTCTGATATTGTCTGTATAGAAAAGCTACAAAATTCAAAATATACTCAAATTATATGTAAAAATAAAAAATACATAATTAAAGAAACACTAAATAATATTAAGACAAAACTTAATGAAAATTTCATAATGGTACATAGAAGTGTTTTTGTTAATATAAAAGAAATAAAAACGTATGACCATGTAAATGGAATAATAAGTTTTACTAATCATCATCAAACAAGTATGATTTCAAGAGACAAAAAGAAAGAATTATTAAAAGTTCTTACCGAACAAGACATAATTTCTACCAAACAAGGTACAAAATTATAAATCAGTCATATTTGTGATACTATTAAATTGCACACATAAGATAAAACATCCTGTATAAGAAGTAAAAAGTAGTAAAAATATTTGGTAGGGAAGGAGAGGTGAAAAAATGACAGGTTTTGTAAAGTGGTTTAACAATGAAAAAGGATTTGGTTTCATTGATTACAAACCTAACGAAGATGTATTTGTTCATTATTCTGCTATTAAAATGGAAGGGTATAAAACTCTTAATGAAGGTGACTATGTTACATTCCAAATAGTAGAAACAGGTAAGGGACTTCAAGCAGTTAATGTTATAGTTATTAAGCAAAAAGAACCAATGCCCATATAGTTGGATCAAATATATTGTAAAATCGAGTTGTGGCTTATAGCTCGATTTTATTATGTCAAAAAAAGTCAAACTATTTCTAAACTATTTATTTCGTTTTAAAAAAATGTTAAAATGTTATTAGGAGGATGATATTATGGATTTAAAAATAAGAGGAGAAAAACTTGAAATAACAAATGCGATGAAAGAATACGCATCAAACAAAATAAATAAACTCTCAAAGTACTTGGAACAAGAAGACCAAGTACAAAGTAATATTTTATTCAAAAAACAAGGAGTAAAACAAAAAGTAGAAATCACAATTCCACTTAAAAAATACACATTAAGAGTAGAAGAAACAGGAGAAGATTTCTATGCCACAATAGATACTGCTATTGATAAATTAGAAAGACAAATAATAAAAAACAAGACAAGAATTAATAGCAAAAAACAAAAAGAAAAAAGCGATTTTAACCTAGATTATGATTTTTCAAACTTCAATGTTGAAGAAGATGAAAATAAAATTATAAAAAGAAAACAAGTAGAACTAAAACCAATGGATGAAGAAGAAGCAATTCTTCAAATGGAACTTTTAGGACATGACTTCTATCTATTCAAAGACATTGATACAAATAAATTCGCAGTAATTTATAAAAGAAAAAATAAAGACTATGGTTTAATTGAAGAAGAGTAAAAACCTCTTCTTTTTATATGAATAGTTACTGTTAAACATTAGTTAAAATGTATACGATTTATAATATAGATAACAAACAAAGGTGAACTTTGTTTGAAACAAAA
>CAKOJO010000063.1 GCA_934090595.1 uncultured Bacilli bacterium
AGTCAGGTGTTTCAAAGTTAGTTAGTGTAAAATTAGAAGCATAGAAAAAGTATAGAGTGAAAACTTTATATTTTTTTGTTTATGAAAATAGAAAATAAGTTATTATCTTAATAAGATGATTATTATAAATTTGAATTTAAAATTAATTACTAGAATTAAGAAAAACTAACCTTGCGTTAAGGAATTTTTTGTGTTTTAATATAATTAGGATGTGCGGTATGAAAAAGTATTTTGTATTTGTTATTATTTTGATTTCAATGTTTAACGTGAATGTAGATGCTTTGGAGGGTATGATAAATCCTGAATGGGAAAAGTATAATAGTTTATCTTTGGAAGAGAAGATGAATTATGATGTGGTGCCTTCTAAATATATTTATGAGTTTGTAAGTAAGAATGATATTAAAAAGGATTTTAATTTAAATTATTATAAATATAGCGCTAGTAAAAATATATTAGATGAATATGTTGCTGAAAATGTTACGTTACCTAGTAAGTTTAATTTAACAAATTTAAATGGAAAGAATTATGTAAATCCAATTACTAAAGATCAAGGTCAATTAGGTTTGTGTGTGGTTTTTAGTGTTTTTGGTTCTATTGAATCAAATATGTTGTGTAAGGGCATTCTAAACGAAGATGAAGTGGTTTCAAAATGTAATAATGATGATTCTGTATATTGTAGAATTAAAAGTGACTTGGAAATAAATGAAAAATATAAAAATGGAGAGCTTACTACGAATGCTACATTTGCTGAAGGAAATCTTGATTATGTTTCAAGTATACCAAGTGCTACGACGATTTATAATGATAGTAGTAAGTTATATGATGTAGTTACAGAAAAATATAACCCTTATTACTCTCTATCAAATATGGAAGATAGAGTACCGGGGTCTAGCTTTAATGTTTTACGTATGCAACAGTTATTTTCTTATGGAATAACCCCTAAAAGGGCTAAGAGTGGTTGGGAAGAGTATACAACAGATTATAGGAAAAAAACTTTAAAAGAAATGTTTGATGAAGTTACTCAGGATTATATAGTAAGTGACTATATTAGTTATTATTCTAGGCCTAGTAGTGAAGCTGATTTATCTGAATGGACTAAAACTATAAAAAGAGATATTATGGAATATGGTTCTAGAGAAGTTGAGGTTTTGTATGCGCCATCATCATCTAAGGCTGGTTCGTGTTATTATTACGATAAAAATAGTGGAAGATCTTTATTAAATATTAGTGGTTCATGTGGTAAAACTACAAGTTCTGGGCATGCTATGCAAATTATTGGTTGGGATGATGATTATGAATATAATTATTGTAAACTTGCTAAATCAACATCAGATAATTATACTCAGCAGACTTGTAAAAATGCCGGGTATGAATGGATAAGTGGTAAAGGTGCTTGGATACTAAAAAATTCTTGGGGATCAGATTATGAGTTATATGTGTATGTGACTTATAATACAAATTATTTTAGGGTTTCTGGTGCTAGAAGTGTTGAAGCTGCCGAGTTTGATAATTCGTATAATGAGCAAATAAGTTTAATTGAAAAAGAAGAAAATCTAAATGACAATACATTAATTTATAAGTATTATAAAACTGATAGAATAGAAAAATTAACTAGAATTAGTTTTGTGTTTAATACATATTTAAATCAATATACTATTTCAGTAAGTAATGATGGAGTTAATTATAAAGATATTGTAACGGATGTAAATGATTATGCTGGATTGAAGTCCTTTAAGGTTGACAATTATGTTTTGGATAAAGAAAGTTTTTATGTAAAAATTACCTCTAATAAGAAAATAACAGATGTTTCTTTTCCTACTGTTTTTACTACGAATAATTATTCTAATGAAATTAGTATAAAATCTTATTTAAAAAATAGTTATATTAATAAAAATAAAATTAAAAGTATTGATGTAAGAACAGAAACCCATGATATTAGTTCTGGAAGTGAATTGGAATATAAAATCTTTGATGAGAATGATAATGACGTAACAAGTAATTTTAAAATTGAAAATCACTATGTTGTAACTAACAATAATATAGTTAATATTAGTTTTAAAAAGGATATAAATAGTGGAAAATATACTTTAAAAACTTATTATGGTGGCTTAGTAGATAGTTTAGTATTTAATATAGTTGATGAAGATGTGATAAAAATTAATATTAAAGAGCCAATATTTGTAGAAGATAAAACTGTAGATGTAGGTTATAATGTACTTATTGATGATACTTCAGACTATAGATGGCATGTAAGTGATAGTAATGTTGCGACCTATAATGATGGAGTGTTAAATATTAAAAAAAGCGGTAAACTAGCTGTTACTTTAACAGTGCATACTCCGGATGGTGATGCATCAAATTCTATTGAATTAGTTGTCTTTGATGAAAAAATAACTACTCCGCAAGAATTTATTAATATTTTAACAGGAAGTAAAAAAAATTATTATATTATGAATGACTTGGATTTTACGGGACTAAATTACGATAGTTTTAATGAGGGTTCTCAATTCTTTTATGGGATTTTAGATGGTGGATATCATACGATAAGAAATGTTTCTAAAAATAATAGTAATAAATATGGAACTGGTACAGCTCTCGTTCCAGCATTAGATGGTACTGTTAGAAATTTGATTATTGAAGATTCAAATTTTATTAATACAAATAATTCTAATCGTGTTGGGGCGGTTGTTGCAAATTTAGTAAACTATAGTGTGATTGAAAATGTTTTAGTAAAAAATACTGTTGTACAAGGTTCTTCATATGTTGGAGGAATTGCTG
The DNA here is from genome assembly GCA_934090595.1 of uncultured Bacilli bacterium. GTDB lineage: Bacteria > Bacillota_I > Bacilli_A > RF39 > UBA660 > JAEDJI01. Next base: position 2,779 of record CAKOJO010000063.1, read on the forward strand.
GATCAATTGACAGTTTTGGAAAGGTTAAAAATTGTGCATTTGAGGGAGAGGTAAAAGCAATATCAGATAGTGATGATGTGCATGCTGGCGGTATTGTTGGGCATACAGTAGTTGGAGAAGTTTATAACTCTTATAATAAGGGCAGTGTATATGCTAAAACTGGGGAAGGTTATACAACTTATGTTTCGGGGATAATTAATGGTGAAGCTAATAATGTGATAACTAATTCTTATAATATTGGCAGCATTTCTTCTGATGCAAAGTCTATGAAAATTGCTGGTATTGATACTGGTAATGAATCGGTGATTGTAAATAGTTATTATTTGAGGGATTCTAATTATAATGTAGTAAATGAGGGAGCAAAGACAAAAGCAGAATTGTTAAATAAAAATACATATGAAAATTGGGATTTTGATAACGTTTGGTCTATGGATGATAGCTTTCCTGTGTTACAAGTATTTTCTGTAGATCCAACCGATATAAAATTAGACTTATTTTCAAATATAATAAATACAAATAGCGAGTATGATTTTGATTTGATTATTGAGCCTTATGGAAATAAAAATCTAGTAGAAATAGATAATTTAACACCGGAATTAATAACTATAAAAAATAATAAAATAATTACTAATAAGAGCGAAGGTATAGCTAAAATAAAATTAAGTATTGGTGATAAATCATTTATAAAAGAATATGATCTTGTAGATTTGATAAAATATTCATATAATAAAGAATATACTAATAAAGATGTGGATGTAAATTTTGATATTAAGTATTATCAAGAAAAATTAGGCGATGGATACCTGGAGTTAGTATATAACGATAAAGTAATAGAAATTGAAGATAATAATAAGAATGTAGATATAAAGATTAGTCAAAATGAAACATTAAATTATAAATTAAGAGTTTGTAAAGATACTTGTAATGATATATATAGTGATGTAATTGAAATAACAAATATAGATAAAGAACGACCAGTAATAAAAAGTAGTTATAAAAATAATGAGTTATTAATAAGTATAACAGATGATATTAGTGGTATAAAAACGAGTGAATTTTTATATGGTATTAGTGATAGTGATGTAAATGTACCAAAAGAAATGTATGAATTTACTAATAATAAAATAATAAATGAAGTAACTATGAATTATAAAAATAAGTATTTGTGGATAAAAAATGTTTATGATGAGGCAGGAAATGCACTTTGTGATAGTGAATATTGTGTGTATGATTTAGATATAAAAAGAAATAAGTATTATGTAAGTTATTATGATGAAGATAGAAAAACTTTAATAAAAAAAGAAGAATATTTGGAAGATGAAAAAATACAAGTAATAGAATATGAAAAGGAAGATAGTGATTATTATTACGAATTAAGTAGCTGGGAAGGATATACAGAAGATTTAGTAATAACAAAAGATGTAGAATTATATGCAAGATATAATAAGACATCAAAACAAGTAAAAAGTACTAGATATAAAGTAGAAAATAATTATATAAAAAATATAATGTTGAGTAATATATATAATAAATATAGTTATAAAGATTTTATAAGTAATATTAGTCAAAGAGAAGGCTTTTTGATGTATGAAAATAATAAAGTAATAGATCCAGAATATATAAAAACGGGAATGGTTTATAAGAATAGATATAAAGAATATAAAATAGTTTTAACTGGTGATGTAACAGGGGATGGATTAGTTAAAATGAATGATGTAATGATGATAGCAAATCATTTAATAGACAATAAAATATTAAATAATGAATATTTCTATGCGGCTGATTTAACGAATGATGAAAAAGTTAAAATGAATGATTTAATGAAATTGGCTAATATAATGATAAGCGGAGGCAGTTTATGAAAAAGGTGTGGCTAGTTTTAGCAAGTTTGATATGGATGGGTTCTGTAGAAGCAGCAAATGTAGGTGTGAGTATAGCGTGTCCTAATACAATGTATGAGGGTGATACAGTAAATTGCTTGATAAATAGTAGTACAAGTAATGGGTTATTATCAGGAATTAAAGGAAATTTTGAAATAACAAATGGAACATACACATCTTTTACTGCTGGAAGTAGTTGGGTTGTTTATGCTTCAAATAGTAATGGCTTTGTAATCGGAAATACATCTGGTGGAGTAACTGGAAGTGCTGTATTAGGAACATTAAAAATAGCATCTACTGCTAAGGCTGGAGAACAAGTAAAAATAAAGTTAACAAATTTAAATGCTAGTGATATTGAATATAATGATATTGATATAGCAAATAAGGAAGCTACTGTTAATGTTGTAGCTAAAGAAATAATAGACAACACTAATAATAGTGGAAATTCTAATACTGGTAATAACAACAATACCGGAAACATTAATAATAAAGGTAATAATACTAAACCAAAAGATGATGTGTATTTGGATACATTGTCGGTTGAAGGGTATAATATAGTTTTTACTAAAAATAAGTATGTATACGATTTAGAGGTATCATATGATATTGAATATGTAAATATCCTTGCAACATCAAAATATAGTGTAAGTGGTATAGGAAAGAAAACGTTAGATAAAGATGAAAACGTTGTAAACATTGTAGTAAGTGATGGAAATGTAAAAAGGACATATACGATTAATATAAAGAAAGTAAAGCCAATAACGGATAAAGTTAGTAATAATGTAGAGGATGTTACTAAAGCTTTAGAAAAGTTTGATGAAATATATATAAATGTATTAGAAAGTGATGATCCGGTTGCATTAAAATCAATACTAGAAAAAATATATAAGATTGATAAGAAAATAACATATAATGTTTATGATGATGAAAACAAATTATTATATAGTTATGTGTTTAATGGTAATGATATGGATTATATATTAGATAATATACCGTTAAAAATAAATATGAATGATGATAATATAGAATTTGTATATAAAAGTTATTTTCCTAATGATACTATAGTAAAATTATATGATTATAAAACAAGTGGAAATTTATATAAGATAAATAGTGAGAACGCTTTAGAGTTAATAGATAGTAAATTAAAATATGAAGAAGGAAGTGTAGCTCTAAAAGTAGAAAAAGGAGATAAATATACAATAACGGAAAAAGAAGAGGAAAATGGTAGTGATAAAGTTATTGTGAATAGAACAAATCCGTTGTTGATATTTTTAATGGTTATTCTTATATTGGCCTGTGTAGAATTTAGTTGTTATGTAGTTTATAAGTATGTAAAATTAAAAAAATCAATTGATGATTCAAATAATAAAAAAGAAATTATGTGATTAAAAATGTAGAGTATTATGCTTTATATTTTTTTTGACATATTTTTTATTTTTGATGATATATACTTTTATTGGTGATGATATATGAAACGATTTGT
>CAKOJO010000064.1 GCA_934090595.1 uncultured Bacilli bacterium
TACCTCCATTTTAGACTATTTTGTCTATTCTTATGGTTTAATTTTACAACAAAAAAAGTACTTTTTCAAGTACTATTTTTGGATAATAAGTTTCTTCTTTTGTTCTTCTGTTCTAATTACTTTAATATCATCTATTCTATTAAATATTATCTTTTTAACGTTGCCAGATAATACTTCAAACTCTAGTGTTTCAATAGTTTCATCAAAAGCTGTTTTAAGTCCTCTTGCACCAATATCTTTCTTTTTAGCAACATCTGCAATATCATTTATAAATGAATCAGTGTAAACTACCTCAACTCCTAAAGAACTATAAAACTCTTTAGTTAATCTTAAAGGACTAATTTCTGATTCTTTAAGTATTTGTACAAACTCTTTTTCTCCTAGTTTATTTAGTTGAATCACTTTAGACATCCTACCCATAAGTTCTGGGATAATGCCGGAGTCCTTAAATTCTTTAGTAGTTTTCTTTTCTTCAACATTCTTATTAGCGGTAAATCCGACTACTTTTTCTTTGCTTTTCTTTTCATCCATATGAGAAAATGCACCACTTAATATTATAGTAAGATAAGAACTATCAAATTCAAATGGTTCTAACATGTTTGCAAAATCCCCTGAAATATTATAAATTGTTCCTTCAAGTAGCTTTAATAATGATTGTTGTACTCCAGTTGATGCAATACTAGACACATCTTCATTAGCACTTTTCTTATCGATTTCATCTATTACTAAAATACTTCTTTCTGCAAGTTCAAGATTACAGTCCGCACTTTCGTATAAATCTTTAATCATATCTTCAACACTATTTCCTTTATATCCTTCGATAGTATAACGAGTAGCATCTTCAATTACACAAGGAATATCTAATTGTTTAGCAATTTGTTTAATTATTTCAGTCTTACCTACTCCAGTTGAACCTACTAGTAAAATATTTTGTTTTAAGTTTCTAAGTTTATCATCTGGTAGATCTGAATCATATAATCTTTGATTAAAATAAATAGTAGAAAGTATTTGTTTAATTGCATCATCTTGCCCAATAATACTTTTTCTTACTTCTTTATTAATAGATTCAATATCGATTATTTCTTCATCTTTATTTTCTACATTTGCTAGCTTTTCTAAAGGAATATCAATCATTTTTGTAAAAACATCATCTAATATTACAAAATTAACAGAATTGTTTTCTTGATCTACATCAAACTTTATTACAGAACACTTATCTGGATAAAGAAACTTTTCTTTTAATTCTTGGTAATCTTTACATATGCCATTTTTTATAAACCCACTTCCATCAAAAGCAAATATTGATATATCTTCTTGATTATCAAATATAGGTAAGACAACAGATTTATATTTACCATCTTTTATTTCAAATCCTTTGCCAGTAGGTTTAACTTCTTCTAATCCTATACATGAATACATATTATCAAAACCATCTAACTTTTTTAAAATCATTCCCATTATTGTTACATTTTCCATATTATTTCTCCCAAAACTAATTAAATTTTTTCCCCTTTAATTCTTTTAAATTACCATTTAAATAATCTTTAGAACTTATTCTCTTCTTCCCAGGTATTTGAAGTTCTTTAATTATTATATCATTATCAATAGTAGACACCATAATATCTTTATCTATTGTTATGATACCAGCATCTTTAGTAGATTTATCTCCAATAGAACAACTAAATATCTTAATATTTAAATCATCTAAAGAAGCATAAGCACCAATATTAGATAATGCTCTAATCTTATTATATATATTAATTGCTTTATCATTAAAATTAATCTTTTCATCTTCACGTTTTATAATTGGTGAAAAACTACACTGTTCATTTGATTGTTTAACTCTATCACAAGTATTATTAAATATACTAGGCAAAGTATCTATTAAAAGCTCTGCACCAAGATTAGATAACTTTTTACTTAGTGTTTCTATGTTATCATTAATATCTATTGGAATAGATCTACTTGTTATGATATCACCACTATCCATACCTTTATCAGTAAACATAATTGTAATACCTGTCTTATCATCACCATTCATTATTGCTCTTTGTATCGGAGCACCTCCCCTATATTTAGGTAAGAGTGATGCATGAACATTTATTGTATGATATTTTGGATGGTAAAGTATTTCTTCTGGTATTATTTGTCCATAAGCACATGTTACTATAATATCAGCATCAATACTATTTATCTTTTCAATTTCATCTTTTATTTTTATAGGTGTATAAACTTCAATATTATTTTTTATAGCAATTTCTTTTATTGGACTTGGTGTTAGGACTCTTTTTCTACCAACTTCCTTATCGGGTTGTGTAATTACTGCGACTACATTAGTATTTTCTATTAATGCTTCAAGTACAGGACACGCAAACAAAGGAGTTCCCATAAATATAACTTTTTTATCTTTCATGTTATCTTCCTCGTCTTCCTCTTTCTTCTTGTATTTCTCTTCTTTTTTCATTAATTCTAATTCTTGCTTCACTTTCTAATATTTCTATTTTCTTAAGATATAGTTTGTATTCTTCTTTTTTTAAATAATCTTTATATTTTTTACGAAGCATAGTCTTAAATTTTTCCATTTCATCTAATACCATTTCAATTGCACCATCATCAGAAGCCTCATCTTCATACACAACAGATAACATCAATATAATCTTTTCTAATCTTCTTTTGCACTTTTTTGAAACAAGTTTTTCGATTAATCCAGGATTAATAACAATCATTTCATTAACATTAATCATATCCTCTATCTCAAGAGAATCTTTTGGTTTGACATTAAATCCTTTTAATTTTTCATATTCCATATATGTAATAGTTTCTTCATGTGCTTCTTTTTTTACTACAAAACGTCTTGAAATTGCCATAAAACCACCTCTATTTATTTAACTTTATGTTAGTTAACCTAATTCTTTCTTTATTTCTATATTCTTCAATTTCCTTATGATTACCACTTAACAATACATCTGGAACTTTCATACCACGAAAATCTCTTGGTTTAGTATATACTGGATAATCTAATAAATCATCATCAAATGATTCAGATTCAAGAGATTCGTTTGTTATTACTCCATCAAGTAATCTTGTAATTGAATCAGTAATTGCCATTGCTGGTATTTCTCCTCCAGTGAGAATATAATCTCCGATTGATATTTCTTCATCACAAAGTATTTTAATTCTTTCATCAAATCCTTCATAATGACCACATATTAATATTATATGTTTTTTAGTTTTTAAAGATTTAGCAACACCTTGATTGTATGTTTTTCCACTTGGAGTAAGTAATATTACATAAGAATCATCATCTTTTAAAGCTTCAACTGCATCAAATATTGGTTGAGGCATTAAAACCATTCCTGCTCCCCCACCATATGGAGTATCATCTACTTTATTATGAGGATCATCAGTATAATCTCTAAAATTTATTATATTTATATTAACAAGTTCTCTATCTATTGCTCTTTTTATAATGGATTCATTTAAAAAACCAGTAAACATATCAGGAAAAAGAGTTAGAATATCTATTCTCATATTAGTCCCTCCACATTTTTTAAATAAATCTTTTTATTTTCTACATCTATTCTTTCAATAAAATTATCGTTTTTAGGAATGAACTTGTTGCCAGTAAGACATAATATAAAATTACCATTGCCGGAATTAATTATTTCACTTACCATTCCTACCATTTCGTTATTATAGTAACAATCACATGCTAAATAGTCTTCATCAACATATTCATCTTTTGATAAGAACAAATCATCTTTTAAAGCAAATACTAAACTACCTTTATACTTTAACACATCATCAATATTATCTATTCCATAAAGAGTAACCATATCGTATTCTTGATGGGGTCTATAAGTTCTAATTACTTCTTCAGTTTTATCTTTACCTATATATAAAGTAAAACCTTCTTTAAATACTCTATCTTTATAATCAAAGTTAGATCTAATCTTTACTTCTCCTTTTAATCCATGGGTATTTGTAATTCTTCCAATATAAACATAATCTTTATTCATAGATTGTCACATCCTTAAAACATTTTCTATTCTACCACAAAAAATATAAAAATAAAAGAATAAATCTTTACAATATTATCTTATCATATTTGAGATAAAATTAAAATAAAAAATTAAAAAGAAGAAACTATTTAGCTTCTTCTTGTACTCTAGTTTCACGAATAACTGTTACCTTGATAGTACCAGGATATTGCATGCTAGATTCTATTTTTTCTTTTATTTCTCTTGCAATCTTATGTGATTTTAAATCATCTATTTCTTCAGGTTTTACTAATACTCTAAGTTCTCTACCTGCTTGAAGAGCATAACTCTTATCAATACCTTTAATATTATTAGCTATTTCTTCAAGTTGTTCTAAACGTTTTAGATAGTTTTCTAATGAATCATTTCTAGCACCTGGTCTTGATGCTGATAGAGCATCGGCGATTTGTACTAAAACTGATATAACACTTGTTGCTTCAGTATCTCCATGGTGTGATGCTATTGCATTTATTACAACAGGGTGTTCTTTATATTTTTTTGCAATATTTACTCCAATTTCAACATGGCTTCCTTCGATTTCATGGTCAATTGCTTTACCAATATCATGTAAAAGTCCTGCACGTTTAGCAAGATTTACATTTTCACCAAGTTCTGCAGCCATTATACCCGCTAAATGAGCCACTTCAATTGAATGCTTTAAAGCATTTTGTCCATAACTAGTTCTAAAATGAAGTTTACCAATTATTTCAATTAAGTCATTATCTATTCTTGTAAGACCCAACTCAAAAATAGCGGCATTACCTATTTCAATAATTTTTTGTTTCATTTCACGAACTGTCTTATCATATATTTCTTCAATTCTAGTCGGATGAATTCTTCCATCCTTTATTAATGTTTCAATTGTTATTTTAGCTATTTCTCTTCTTAAAGGATCAAATGATGAAATTACAATTGCTTCAGGTGTGTCATCAATAATTAAATCAACACCAGTTATTGCTTCGATTGTTCTAATGTTTCTTCCTTCTCTACCAATAATTCTTCCTTTCATTTCATTGTTAGGAAGTTCAATTGTGGAAACTGTTTGTTCATTAGAAACGTCTGATGCATATTTTTGCATAGATAAAACTAACATTTCTTTAGCTTTCTTATCACTAATTAATTTAGCTTCATCTTCACGTTCTTTGATATAAGATACAATTTCGTTTGATATATCTTCTTCAACTTTTTTCATGATCAAATCTTTTGCTTTTTCTTTATCAAGGCCACTTATTTTTGAAAGCAAATCAATTTGTTCTTGCTTTAGCTTATCCATTTCTTCTTGATCACTTTGAATTTTCTTTTGTTTTTCTCCAAGTTTTTCTTCACGTTCATCAAGTAATTGTTCTCTTTTTTGAAAGGTTTCATCTCTCTTATCCATATTTTTTTCTCTTTGAATAAGACGATCTTCCTGATCTTTAATTTCAGATTTTTTTTCTTTAATTTCTTTATCTAACTCATTTTTTAATCTTTGTTTTTCTTCCTTAGCTTCAAAAAGCATATCTCTTTTTACTTTTTCTGCTTCTTTTCTAGCCTTTTCTGATAAAATTTCAATTTTTTTAACAGCATTAGATACTCTAATAAAATTAATTAGAACAGAAAGTCCTACTCCTAAAATTAATCCAATCATGATCATTAAAATGGAAAGTATTGTTTTACTCATATTATACCTCCATTAAAATTATTTATGTTAAACATACTATTTAAATATTACTTAACACTATCTTTATTTTATATTTGTATAAGCTTTTTGTCAAGTAGGAATGAATATCAAAAAAGAAATAGATCACTCTACTTCTTTCTTCAACTTTTCTACTTTCTCAATAGATAAATCGGTATACTTAGAAATAATGTTTGAATCTAAGTTATCTTGAAGCATCTTTCTAGCAGTCTCTATAGATTTTTCTAAGGAACCTTCTTGTTTGCCCTTTCCAAGCCCTTCCTTTAAGCCTTCTTCATGGCCCAATTCTCTAAACTCATCTATTTCTGCTAGACGAAGTTTCTCTTTA
>CAKOJO010000065.1 GCA_934090595.1 uncultured Bacilli bacterium
AAATGCACATGATTTCTTGTTATATTTCCTCGTATAATAGTTATCCCTCGGGCAACACATCCCTGCATTAATAATACCCTTAATCTTTGTGCTATTTTACCATTCAATACTTCATATCTATATTTTGTTGTCCAAACTATATGATATTGTATATCATATTGTGTATGACTCCCTTTTCTCATCCAAATCCCCTGCCCTTAGCTAACTATTATACTACAAGACAATTAATTTGTCAGCCAGTTCTAAAAGAATTTACGTGCTAAAGCACGTGGCCTGGTACCAGGGGTTTAACATAGTCAAGTGTATCTATTCTTCATCCATTAACCAATTACCAATGTTTATAATACGTATTCCTTCATAAGAATAAGTGTCGTGTTTAGTATTGGCAATCAGTATTCTAGGATAAGCGTCTTTTATTTGTAGCAATGGTGCTATTTCTCTTGCAAGTGTTTTATCATCGCTTATATCATCTGATACTTGGATATATATTTTTTCATCTTTTTTCATAGCTACGAAATCTATTTCTTTATTATATAGTACTCCTGCATATATTTCATATCCTCGTCTTTTTAATTCCATTGCAACAATATTTTCATAAATTCTTCCATAGTTCATATTTTTTGTTCCAATTAGTGCATATTTAAATGCTGGATCTACTAAATAATATTTATCTTGTGATGACAAATATTTTTTGCCTTGAACATCATATCTTCTTACTTTATAAAATGCAAAAGCATTGCATAAATACTTAATGTAATTATTTATTGTTTTATCACTTACATTTCCTTTTTGCTTATTAGTTTGTTTAGATAGTTCTTTTGCAATACTTCTTGCAGATGTTAAATTAGAAATATTATCCATTAAAAAATCATTTAATTCATCTAATAATTTAGTATTTCGTATGTTATATTTTTGTCTAATGTCTCTGATAATTAATGCGTTATATACGTCTTTTAAATATTTGTATTTTTCTTCATCTGTCTTATACAAATATGAACCAGCCATTCCACCCTCTAAAACGTATTTATCAAATGCATCATTTATATTATCATAATTATAATATTTGTAGAATTCTTTGAATGAGAAAGGATACATTTCTATTTCAAAAGTTCTTCCAGTAAATAATGTTGCTAAATCACTACTTAGTAAAAATGCATTTGACCCAGTAACGTAAATATCATATTTTTCTTCTGCATATAACCAATTTATAGCTTTTTCAAAGTCATTACACATTTGAATCTCATCTATTAATACAAAGTTGTCTTTATTATCTTTGTAGTTTTCACTTATATATTCATACAAACTATCTGCATCTTTATATTCATCATATTTTTTAAGATTGAAATTAATGTGAATTATATTACAATTAGGATTATTAGTTAATACATACTCCTTAAAGGACTCAAGTAGTTTTGATTTTCCACTACGTCTGACACCAGTTATTATTTTTATATCAGGTGTTCCTAGCACATTAATTAATTTAGAAATATAAGATTCTCTTTCTATTAATTTCATTTTCATCACCATATTAATAATATCACACTATTACGCATTTTTCAATTTTTTTTGATTTTGCGTAATAGAAATATTTAAAAAAACAATAAAATTGTTACATTTTATTGTAATGACCATTCATTATTATCTATATACACTTTATAATTAAAATTCATTTTATTAGAGAATGATTTTATAGCATTAAATACTTTTTTAGTAAAATAAAACTCATTTAGTTCTTTTATATCAATATTTTTATCTGTTATATAGTTGATGCTTAATAAATTATTTTTTATTGATATTTTGATATCTTTTATATGTGTGTATTGTCTATTACCTAGTATAGTTTTGCCTACTTCAGTTACTCTATTTGATTTAGTATCTAGTTTATCTGATAGTATTAGGGCTAATGTATAAATATTATCTGTATCAAAGTTATTGCTATGATCTTTTATTGCTTCAAGAACAAGGTCTATATCTTTAAAGTTAATATCATTCTTTTTAAAGTATTCTTTGGCATATATATAGCTTCGATAAGCATGATTATCTTTTCCTAATATTGCACCAGTATCATGTAGTAGACAAGCAATTTTCCCTTTTGCTATATCTTCTTCATTAAAGTTTAGTTCTTTTAAAATGTATACTACCATTTTTGTTACATTCATTACATGATTAGAATTATGATAACACCATCCACCAGTATTTATTTCATATTCTTCTACTTTGTTATAGATATCTTTTATTTCATTATCTTTTAACATTTTATTGTAAATTTCTTCAATCAAGGTTATCACCTCTTTTTATAAATATTAATTTATCTTTAAATGGTTCTAGTTCTTTTAAGATTTTATTTTCTTGTTTTTTATATAGTCTTACATCATTTAGTTGTTTAATTAGACTTTTAATGGTTGGTTTGATATTATAATCTTCTTTATTTTTTAGTTGTTTATACCATCTATGAATCATTTGTTTATATGTTTTTAGTTTTGATATTTTTATATAGTATATTTTATCTGCTAAAAGTCTTCCTTTATAGAATCTTTTTCTTCCTATGTCTTCGATTATCCAAGATTTTTTATTAATTATTTTATTAAAGTCTTTTTCTATATCTTTATCACTTCGATGAGTCATTAGATTATTTTGATCATAGACTATTTTATCTAGTTCGAAAGATTCTATATTATATTTATTGCTTAGTTTTTTAGATAAGTATGTTTTTCCTGCTCCAGTTGATCCCATTATATATATTTTCATGGTAAATCCTATAAGGCTTTTTTTAGTACATATGCATGTGAGCTTTTGAAGTTATTGTTTTCGATAAAGTTTTTTATTTCATTTGTACTAATCCAAATAATATTTTGTACTTCTTCGTCTTGAATGGTTATGTCATTTTTTTCTATTTTTTGATTTGTATAGTAAATTGCAAATATTGCTTTTCCATTTGGGTGTTTTTCGTATCCTATAAATTTTATATTGTCTTTATTTAGTGTTATTCCTAATTCTTCTTTTGTTTCTCTTATGATTGCATCAAGTGGTGTCTCACCAGAAAGAACATGACCTCCGGTTAGTCCATATTCTTCATTTTTTGATTTTGAACCCTGTTGTATTAATAGTTTTTGATTATTTTCTATTATTATGACTGATAGCATAATATAACCGGTTGATGATGGTTCTCCTCTTGATATTTTATCTCCAGTTAGGTTATTGTTTTCATCATATAAATCTAATATTTCCATGGAACCTCCTTTTGTATTATAGTTCTATAATACTTAATAATTCTTCTTTTAAATTTTTATCATTAATTTTATTTGAAAAATCTATTAATTTCTTATCTTTATCTATTAGTTTTAATTTATTATCATAGAGTTCTAATTTTTCTTCGATTAGTTTTAGTTGTTTATGAATAGCATTTCTAGATAGATTAAGATTGTCTGCGATTTCAGATAGAGATAGATTATCAAAATAGTAGTATTTAAAATATTCTTGTTGTTTTTCGTTTAATAGTTCTCCATAGTAATCAAATAAGTTATTGTAATATATTTCTTTTTTCATTAGATCATATCCTTAAACAAACCATATATGTAGTTTTCTATGTCAAATACTTTTAGATCGTTTGCTTTTTCACCGAATCCTACGAATTTTACTGGTATTCCTACTTCTTCTTTTATAGCTAGTACTATTCCTCCTTTGGCTGTACCATCTAGTTTTGTTAGGACTATTCCAGTGATGTTTGTTACTTCTTTGAATTGTTTTGCTTGACTGATACCGTTTTGTCCTGTTGTTGCATCTAGTACTAATAGTGTTTCATGAGGAGCATTTGGTATAAAATTGTTTATAACTCTATTAATTTTTTCTAGTTCATTCATTAGATTAACTTTATTTTGAAGTCTACCTGCTGTATCAATTAGAACTATGTCATATGATTCTTTAACGGCTTTTTCTAATCCGTTGTAGACAACGCTTGCTGGGTCTTTTAGGTTTTCATCACCAACGAAATCACTTCCAGTTGTTTCAGCCCAGTTTCTTAGTTGTTCTACTGCTCCAGCACGGAATGTGTCTGCACCGACCATTAATACTTTTTTACCTTTATTTATTTCTTGTGTTGCTATTTTTCCTATAGTAGTGGTCTTTCCTACTCCGTTTACTCCGACAAAGAGTATGACTGTAGGTCCTTCATCTTGATAGTTTATTTTGTTTACTATTATATCTCCATTAACATATATAATAAATAGTTCATCTACGATTACTTCTTTAAGCATTTTAGGATCGTCTATTTTATCTTCGATTACTCTTTTTCTTAATCTATCCATGAATGACATTACAGTATTTACTCCGATATCTGCCATTATAAGTATTTCTTCAAGTTCATTAAAGAAGTCTTCATTAACACGGCTGTATTTATTAGTTAGATTAACTAATTTTGATACAAAGCCTTCTCTACTTTTACTAAGTCCTTTTGTATAATCATTTATTTCATTATTATTTTTTTCTTTTGTTTTAAAACTGTTTTTTATTTTATCAAAAAATCCCATATTGATACCTCCATAAAAATTATATCAAAAAAAAGAAGAAAAGACAAAGTCAATTCCTCAGATTGTGTTGATTATTCAAGTGATAAGGTGTATGGATCAGAATTTGTACCAGATCCTCCGAATATTTTTACATTGGATGATAAAGTTAGAACTGGGCGAAAATCTTGTTCTTCGTCAATTACGTTCCAATCACAATTGAAATACCCTAAGTCCAAAAAACAACCATGATATCCATCGCCGTCATATCCTGCTGTTTGATTTATAGAAAATTCTTGAAGTCGCATATCTGCAAGCCAATTTTTACTATCAGAACATTTTGTATTATCAGTCATATCCCAAATAGTGCTTTTACAACTCGCTGGTAGTGCATATATATAATCACTATTATAAATCAAAGCTATTTTTTTATTTGCATCATTTTGCATTTTTGGATTAGTTTCATAATAATATGAACCTGCGGAATCATTTTCTTTTTTTCTTTCATGTTGCCAAATCACATCAGATGATTCATCTGCATAACCTCTTCCGAGATAATATTTAGTTGTCCCTATCATATTCTTTGCATCAGTAGTTAACGTATTATAATAATCATTGTTTAAGTATGTATTAATTGTTGCAGTTGTCCAATTATTCATATAGTCACCATTATCACATTGTCCTTTTCCTTCATCAGCATGTACAACCTGCGAACAATAATCGTTCCAAACATGCTTTCCTACTGAAGTATTTTTTACAATTTTAAACCTATTTTCTACATTACCATTTGTGTCTTCAGTTGGTATTATTCCTATTATCCTCCATAGCTCATTATTAAATTTGACGTAATTGGAAGGGTTGCCACCACGATATCTATATTCTATTGCAAACTTACTATCTACTTGTAATGTATCATCTATCTCATGTGTCACTAATTCCAATCCATCTGTTCCAACATTACTTTGAGCAAATTCACTTGCAGTCATTATTCTTTTTTCCTTTTCTTTATCAGTGGCTTCTATGTTAAGTGCATACTTATATTCTATTGGTTTTGTTGTATTTCCATTTATGTATAAATCATCGTTTTCAGCGTTAATATTAATCCACATTATTATTTCATACTCATGTGTTTGTCCTTTTTCAATAGAGTTTTCTATCAAGAATGTATCTGGGTTTACATTTATTATTTCTTTAGTTGTTGTTTTTTCTTCAAGTGGAATTCCGGTTGGATAATTGCCACTATCAATAAAATCAGCATCATTTTCTGTTATCTTACCATCTCCATCAACATCACCAGCATATCTTGCAAAACCAAACAAATCAAACTTTGTTGGATTCTGATTAATAATAGAAATATCGGATATTGAATCAAGTGTATAGTAGTATACACTATAGGAATCATTTTCATCTATTTTATTATTTCCATCTACATCTCCAAGTTTATATGTCATTGTATTTTGTTTATCTACTACATGATATTGTATTACATCTTTATTTATAGATGAGTTTATTAGATCTTTTATAGTTAGTTTATAATATGC
>CAKOJO010000066.1 GCA_934090595.1 uncultured Bacilli bacterium
CTTTCTTTGGGGTAAGGGGAAGTCTACCCTTTTTTAGTAAATTTTATAAAATAAATTTGTTTTTTATTTTCAGACTACACCTCTTTTTCTTGCTTTATATTACCATTTTTTTGTGTTTTTTTCAAGTCTTGTTTTTATATCATTTTTATAGTATTAAGTATTGGGAGGGATTTTTTATGAATGAAAATATGACAGCTTTGATGTCCTGTTTTGTAAGAGGATATCATGCTAAAAATAGTAATATTAAGGTTTATAATGATTACTATGCTAATAAGATTCTTGGGGAGGAGTTATATAATAATATCTATAACAACTTATCTTCTGGAATTGAGTTTTTTAATAAGGGATATTTAGGGAATCCTGTATTATGGATTGTTAATAATCAACTTGGTCCAACAGTTATTGGGAGATCTAGCTTTAACGAAAGGCATTTACTCAATGAAATTAATTTAGGTCTTAGACAATATGTTGTCTTTGCATCAGGATATGATACTTCTTCTTATATGGTAAATGACAAAGTAAAAGTTTTTGAAATTGATACTTGTGATATGATTAATGATAAGATTTCTAGAGTTAAGAGTGCTAATATTAATAATGATAATGTTTGTTATATTGAGTGTGATCTTAATGATTATGATAACAATGTACTTATAAGTAATGGTTTTAATGTTGATGATAAGAGTTTTTGTTCTTTACTTGGTATAAGTTATTACTTGGATAAAGATATATTTTTTAATCTTATAAAGAATGTGTCTAATATACTTACTTCAGGTAGTTGCATCTTATTTGATTATCCAAATGATAAGGACTGTGATAAGGAAAGTGTTAATGAAGTTCTTGCTAGTGGTGCGTCTTGTTCTATGAGGAGTCATTATTCGTATGATGATATTGTATGTCTTTGTGAAGAGTGTAATCTTTTGATTTATGAACATTTAGATAATACGGATATTGATAGTGACTATTTTTATGATTATAATACTATTAATGATGTTAAGATTAAGGCTTTTCCTGGAGTTAGTTTTTTTTTATTAACAAAAAGAGGTTAATAAAAAAATACCTAATAGTAATCATTGCATTACTTTGGTATTTTTTTGTTTTATATTTTTTGCTTATATTTTGATACTATGTTTGTTAGTGTTATAAAGATGGTTGCAAATATAAGCATAACAATCATATTAATTATTATTTCGTTTGTATTATTTAAAGTAATGGTTTCTAGGCTTTTTAATATATCATTACTTTTTATATACCATCTAGCAGGTAGTATTTGTGCTACTTGTAATACTTTATCTGGCATATATTTTGCTGGTATAAAGGCGCCACATAGAAATGCTTGTGACAATGAAATGACGTTTACTAGTGCTGTTATAGCATTTTTATTATATATTAAGTTACTTATTAATAGTGCTAGGGTTAGGGTTGTAAAGGTAAATAGTGCTGTGTTTATTATATATAGTATTCCTTTTATATTTAGTAATGGTTCTTTTAATAAAATTAATCCTAGTATTATATAGAAGATGCATACTATACTTGCGAATAGTGTACTTGCTATTAGTACCCAGTTATTATTTTTCTTATAGTTGGTACTACTGATGATTATTCTTTTGTTTACTTCTTTTTGATGAAAGCTTGATAGTACTAAGCATGTAATAAATATTACAACCGCTGTTATACTATAGCTTGCAAAGTTGAAGTATGTTGCTGTTTTTTCTATATTTGATATGTTTTGTTTTGATGTTAAGTTAATGTTTACTTGGTTTTCTAATACTTCGTTAATATTATTTATAATCTCATTTTCATCAGTACTTTGTTTTAGCATTATGTTTTGTGTTTTTAAATATCTAGTTAGTATTAGTTCTGATAGGGATGCATCGTAGTTGTTGTTTGTTTTTATATTTATTTCTGGGTTTTTGTTATTCAGAAGATCGTTTGTATAGTTTTCTGGTATATATATTATATAGCTTATATCTCTATAGAATAAGGCGTCTTCTAAATCTTTTTCTTTGATATTTCTAATCTTTGTATTTTTGTCTAAATAGTTTATTAGGTTATTTGTTAATGATTTATTTTCATCTTTGTTTACTATTGCGATGTCTGGTAGTTCTTTCTCAAATGTCTGACTGATGTCGTTATTTTTTAGATTTATTCCTCCGAAGGCTATTAGTATTACAGTGTATAGGATTATGGTTCCTTTGTATTTTTTTACTATTTTCCAAAATGTATTAAATGTTGTCATACTTTTGCCTCCTTAATCCTTTTATAGAGATTAGAATCATTATGCATGAGAATATTAAAAGACTGAATATATCCCTATAGAATCTATCAAATGTGCTGTAGTAATATAGTGAGTATAGGGCATCTGTTATCATATTAGCAGGGTTAATCATATTTAGTAGTGGTATGTTTTTGTCTATTATGTATTTCATAGTTATTCCCATCATTCCTGATAAAAAGCAGAATAGCATAGTTATGGCAATTATTATACCTGTTTTAGCATTTTCATTTGTTTTAAATAGGGTTGATGTTGCTACTCCGAAGGATAATCCTGAAAGTGCTCCACATAGGGATGTTATTATTACATATAAAAGATTATCTCCATAGTCTACTTTTAGGATAAAGATGGTAAATAGAAACAAGAGTAATAGTCCAATTATTTGAACAATATATGCTGATAAAAGACTACTTATAAGTTGTTTTGATTTATTTATTGGTGATGCTGATATTCTTTTACCTGTACTGTTCATATTAGGTAGTTGGTAGTTTATGATAAACATTGATAGCATTGCACCATATAAACAAGCCAT
The DNA here is from genome assembly GCA_934090595.1 of uncultured Bacilli bacterium. Classification (GTDB taxonomy): domain Bacteria; phylum Bacillota_I; class Bacilli_A; order RF39; family UBA660; genus JAEDJI01. Next base: position 2,805 of record CAKOJO010000066.1, read on the forward strand.
TGCTATTAGAGTATAGTATTCTATCATAGTGTAGCTTAAGTTCTTATTTGATATGTTTTTTATTTTTATATTGTTTTCATTTAGTAGACTTAGGGCATTTTGATATATTTGTTCATAGTTTATTTCTTTATTTGCTGCTACTTGTTTACTTATTTCTTTTTCAATTGTTTTATTAACTATTTTTGAGTTACTTTGTATTTGTTCTAGAACTTGTTTTAGAACAGTCTCCTCCACACCAGAGTTTTTTACTGTTATATTTACTTGGTCTTCTTTAAAGGTTAGGTATCCTGTTATTTCATTATTATTTAGTAAATCTTTTGATGTTTTTTCATCTGTTAGTTTGATATTGAATAGTTTATTTTTGCCTTTTGTTAGTTCATTTAGTGATTCTTTTACTATTTTATTATTGTTATAATCGTTTGAGTTTATTATGGCTATATCTATTACTTGTAGTTGTTCCTGTGTTTCTATGTTTTGAAATGCTAAGTTAAAGAACAGTCCTAAAATTATTGGAAAGGCAAAAGTCCAGAAGATTAGGGCTTTATTTCTTAGAAGTATTTTTAATGAGTATTTAAGGTTTTGATAGAACATTAGTCTCTTAGATCCTTTCCTGTTAGTTCTAGGAATACATCGTTTAGGGTTGGTCTTTCAGAGAATATTTTATTATATTTTATTTCATTATTATTTAAATACTCAATTAAATCTTTTAGATTGTTTTGTCCTTTTTTATATGTAATTATTACTGTTGATTCTTCTTGTTTTATATTTAGAACATTTTCAAATGATTCAATTTGTTTTAATTCTTCTTTTTTTAGTTTTGTTTCGATTGTTATTTTTTCTTCGATGTTTGTTTTCTTTTTTAGAGTGTTTTTAGTTCCTTCGGCAATTATTTTTCCTTTGTCTAGAATAACTATTCTATCGCATAGTATTTCTGCTTCTTCCATATAGTGAGTTGTATAGATTATTGTTGCTCCTTCTTTATTTAGTTTTTTTATTCCTTCGAGGATATTGTTTCTACTTTGAGGGTCTACTGCAACAGTTGGTTCGTCTAGAAAGATTATTTTAGGTTTATGGGCAATTCCACATGCTATGTTTAGTCTTCTTAAAAGTCCTCCGGATAGTTGTTTTGGATAGTATTTTTTATAGTCTTTTAGTCCTACTAAGTCAATTGCTTCTTCGATGTATCTTTTTCTTGTTTTTTTGTCTTTTATATATAGTGAACAGAAGTAGTCAATGTTTTCATAGACTGTTAGTTCTTCGAATACGGCGATTTCTTGAAATATTACTCCGATTTGTTTTTTGATGTCATATGAATCTGGTTTCATTTCTTTACCTAGTATTTTGATACTTCCTTGTTGATAGTTTAATAGTGATAGAATGCAGTTTATGGTAGTGGTTTTTCCACTTCCGTTTGGTCCAAGTAATCCAAGTATTTCTTTTTCATGGACCTCTAATGAAAGGTTGTCTACTGCTTTTTTATTTTTGTATTCTTTAGTTAAATTTTTTATTTCAATTATATTTTCCATGGTTTCTCCTTAAACATTTAGTTTTTGATATTCTTTTGATGTTTTATTCATAAGTATAATGTATAAAATTGTTGTTACTACTACCAAGATAATTAGTGATATTAACATTTGTCCTGGGATAGCTAGTATTTTATTTAATTTAATCATGATAAGTATTAGAACGATTGATATACCTAGTCCTAAAAATACTGATAGGGTTGCACTCATACTTTGTTTTACTACTTCAGTATCACTTGAGGCATTTAATTTAGGATATTTTAGGTTTATAATTAGTCCTAGTACTGCTTGGAATGCTATTGTTACTAGTGATGTTAGGATTATTAGAGTTGCTTCTTGCATGCTTGGATTAAATTTTATGAAGAAGATTATTTCACTTAGTATAATGAATGGTAGTTCTATTACGAATGGGAATATTATTTTTGATTTCATTATTGTTGATGTTTTTATAGGTAGGCTTTTTGTTATATTGATTGTTTTTCCTTCGAGTGATATCGATGATGATGTAATTGATGTCATTGATATCATTATTAGTACCATACAGAAGTATATGAATGTTATTGATATGTTTGTTGTTAGGCCATATTGAGATAGTATTAAATTATTTATTATTTTATCATTAAAACATAGTGCTATTGAAAGGACTAGGATCATGATGTATCCAAAGGCTGTATTCATCATATAGATTGGTGATGATAAGTATCTTTTTAATTCTTTTATTACTAATGCTTTTAGTTTAGTGTTTTTATTGTATTTAATTTGTTTTGATTGTTTACTTGTTTTTGCTTCTTTAGAGTTGAACACTATTTTAAAGTAATATTTTTGTCCGATGTAGATGAATACTGCTAGTGGGATTATGTTTATTAGTAGCATTTTTATTAAGTAGATTGTTTTATAGTTAGTTATTAAGTCTATATATAGTCCTGCGGGTAGATATGTTTTTGTTATTACTTCGTTAATACTTTTAGCGTGTGTTGCAATGTTTTCTAGGTATGAGTTTAAGTTATAACTAAGCATGAATATTGCCATAAATATTAGGAGTGTCACTACTGTTTGAACTAATCTTTTTTTATTTGATTTTGATGATATCATTTTAGTAATATATCCTAGAATACTTGATGCGATTGTTGGAATGATTGGTAGTAGGAATGTCATTAATAATGATATTAGGTAGAAGTCTATACCGGGTTTTTCAAAGTAGATATATATTACAAAAGCAGGTAGTAAGAACATTAGATTATATATGTATTGAAATATTAATAGTTTTAAGATTCTAATAAATAGTATTTTTGATTTTTTTATTGGTAGTGAAAATAATAGGTCGTTGTCTTTGGTATCGAATAATATTCCTTGGGATTTATATATCCCTGCAGTAAAGGTTAGAATTGTTACAAGTAGGATGAACATGGTTAGCATAACATATGTTAAGTTTACTGGATGAAGGGCTTTTCCAATCATATAAGCATAGCTACCTATAGCACTTGCAACAAGTAAGAAAAGTAAGATTGGCGTTAGTATTTTGTTTATTTTTTTCTTTGATGTTGTTTTGTATTTAAACATATTCATGTCTTGTGTTAGAACTGCTTTTAATAGTGATATTGTTTTCATTTTTGGTCTCCTGATTCTAGGAATACTTGCTCTAATGACTCATCTTTTTTGATTTCTTTCATGTCTCCTGATTTTATTATTTCACCTTTTTTTATGATTGCTACTTT
>CAKOJO010000067.1 GCA_934090595.1 uncultured Bacilli bacterium
GTGAAAGATGTGGGAAAATTGATATAAGAACTTATGCAAGATATAAATTAAAAAATGGGAAATATGTATTAGATGGTGCTTATTCAAGATGTCAAAATTGTGAGCATACAAAAGAATTTACAAAAGATAAACTAAAACATGAGTTATTAAGAAAGTAGAGAGTGATGAGTAATGAACGAAAAAGATTTAAACATAGAATATATATGTGAGAAAACATTATTAGCAAAAGATGATGAACTAGTACCTATAATATTAGATTTAATAAAAGAAAGTTATAAAGCAGGATTATGCCAAGCAGAGTACGATAACACAATGGGTTTGATAGAAGAAAATGAAAGATTAAAAACTCAATTATCTGGAACTACATTCTGTTATGACGAAGAAGAACATAAACAACTTGAAGAGGAAAATCAAAAATTAAAGAAACAATATGAAAAAGCATTGAATGATTATTGTAGGTTAGATGCATGTAATAATAGTCAACAAAAAGAGTTTATAAATTTTCTTGAAGATAATTGGAAACAAACTCAAGATATTTGGTATATAAAGATTTTGCAAAAGTATAAAGAAATAATAGGAGTAGAAGATGAAAATAATAAGCAATAAACTTTATGATGAATATACAAAAACAACAATAGATTATCATACCGATTATTCCAAAATAACTAAAGAACAATTATATGATACTTTTAAGTTCCATTGTCAAGGTCAAAGAACACTTAATGAAGTAGTTGAATACATTTATAAATTAATTCAACAAGATAAAAAAATAATAGGAGATGATAAATAATGATAAAAGTAACATTTGAAAAAGATTATAGTAAAGATTTTAATATTAAATTTTATGGGCTAATAAAAGTTAATATTATTTATGAGAATGGAAAAGTAGTATCAATCAAAGAAAAAAAGAAAGCAAAAGAATTACTTGAAGAAATAACAAAGTTTAAAGAATTTTATGACATAAAAACCGATGATACAATAACTCTTATAGATATGTATTTTAGAAACTATTTTAATATAGAATATATTGGCAAACCATTATTTTAGGAGGTAAAGAATGAAATTAGGTTGGTGAGTAAAGATGAGAGAACATTTAAAACTAATTAAAGAAAATGCTTATATGAAATTTTGCATTATTCAACTAATAGAAAAACTAGAAAATAATAAGGAAACAAAAGTCATTAAGGATTATTTAAATGATGTTATTGATGGCGTTTATGGAAATACTATAGAAGACAATAAAAAAAATTATTTTGATAAATTAACAAAGGGGAATGATTAAATCAATAGTTACAAAAGAACAAATTGAACAAACGGCATATAGAGTTTGTGAGTAATATGAGTAACTATTTTAAGATTAATAATTAAAAAGGAGGAAAAGTTAGTGAACGATGGAGAAAAAAATGAAATAGTAAAAAAAGTATTGGAAGAATTAAAAAACAAGAAACTATTAAAGAATCCTAAATCAGCTTATAAGAGTACTGAAAAAATATTATATAGCTTAAATGTATTACCTGAGGCTATCAAACTAATAGATGAAGAGGTAAAAAAATTAGAAGAAGAGGCGAAAAACATACCTACACCAACAGCTAAATCTAATACATTAATTTTAAAAGAACAAAATAACACTTATGTTTATGGTGAAGAAACATTAGCGACTAGAATAAGTGAATTAAAACAAATATCATTAAAAGCTAAATCTCAAGTAAGATTAACAAAAAATGCTTTAATGAAGATAGCTGATAATAAATGGTATAAAATAATTCCAATGTATTATTTTGAGGAAAAAACAATAGAAACAATAGCAGAAGAATTAAATTGCTCCGTTGGTACTATAAGCATGAATAAAAAGGAATTAATAAACAAATTGAAAGTATATATATTTCCTGATACATTTATAAATGAACTATAAAAATTGAAAAAGTGCTGAAAAAGTGCTGTATGGACTAATGAAAATACTATGATATAATATAGTAAAATGAAATAATTATGATAGATAAAAAAATCGTAATTATTTTTGTTTTTTTTATGTATATGAGCAAATAGCTTAAGTGGTAAAGTGTTGGAGCGTACGCATAAGAATCTACAATGGTTACAGGTTCAAGTCCTGTTTTGCTCAAATATGAGCTGATAGAGGTATATATACATTTATGAGATGTATATAGTAGGTTTGATTCCTACTCAGCTCGTCCTTTTTATTCTTTTTATTCGTTGATGTTATCAACCAAAAAAGAACGGAACTAGAAGTAGTTCCTTTTATTATGATAAAAAGAGGGTGATATTTATGATAGAAATTGTAATGGTTTTTTTTCTTTCAATAGGAATAATAATATTTAGTACTGTCGTAATTATCCTCAATAATATAGATGAATTTATAAAAATGTTAGAAAAGAAAGATAAGAGATAATTATATGAGAGAAAAGAATTATATAGGGTTGTGTATGAGATATAGTGAAACTTGCAAGCTATGTCCTAGAAATAAGAAGTGTGAGGAAGAATTAATATTAGAGAGGAAAGGTGTTAGGTATGAAAATAAAAATACTTGGAACGGAATACGAAGTAATAAAAGAAGCAGAAGAAAAAGATTATCCACAATTAAAAAAGTGTGATGGTTTTACCGATTTTAGTATTAAAAGAATTGTAGTAGCCAACTTTGATAAAGATGAAAGTAGTGTAGATGATATAGACTGGTATAAAAAGAAAGTCCTTAGACACGAATTAGTACACGCTTTTATCCACGAGAGTGGACTAGCTGAGAATTGTGACTGGGCTAGAAATGAGGAACTTACTGATTGGATAGCTATACAATTTGAAAAGATATTAGGCGTGTTTATAGAATTACAATGTATTGATTCTATAGGTGTAGATGTAAATGTATTTGATAGACAATCTAACGATCCAATAAATGATCCTATTAATTCTCCTAAAGTAAAAGTAGCTAAAGCTAATATTAAAGATACTACTGAGATAATAAATGAAATAGGTGAATCAATAAATAAAATACCTATAAAAATAAATCTAAATAATTTAGCTAAAGGTGGAATAATTGGAGGTGATGGGTAATGACCTCGTTAAGTAATAATCAAAAGCTGTTTTGCCAAGAATATTTAAAATTAGGTATGAATGGAACACAGGCTTATCTAAATGTATATAAGAGCGTTAAGAAAGAAGCTACAGCTCGAACTAATGCTAGTAGATTGCTAACAAATGCTAACATACAAGAGTATATACAAAAGTTACAAGAAAAGGTAGAAGAAAAGGCAATAGTTAGTATTGAAGATGTAGTAAAAGAACTTAAAACTATAGCATTTACTGATAGAACTAAAATTAGCCAAAATGTTAGAAATAAAATTTTAACTCTAGAAGAGAACGGGATTAAAAAAGAATATTATGAAGACAATATAATATTTACTGAAACAAAAGACCTAGATGATGAAACTAAGAAAGTAATAGCTGGGTATAAGAAAACTCAATCAGGTTTTGCTGTTGAAACATACGACAAAATGAAAGCTCTTGAATTATTAGGTAAGTATTTAGGAATGTTCAAAGATGAAGCTCCTACAATAAATAATAATATAGTTAATCCATACGCCAATTTAAGTGAGGAAGAATTACGAAAATTGGTTGGTGATTAAAAGTGGTAATACCTGAATATGTAAGAGAACAAGCAAGATATGAATTAGCAAGGCGTAGTTTTTGGGAATATTGTAAAATAAAAGCTCCTGACTTTTATAAAGAAGATAGAAAATATTTAAAAGAGTTTTGTAATTCATTACAAGATTTTTTATTATCTCCTAAAAAGGTATTAGTAGTAAATATGCCACCTAGACATGGAAAAAGCAGAACACTTACTTTATTTGTTCAATGGTGTTTAGGTAGAGATATACACTATAAGATAATGACAGGTAGTTATAATGAAATACTATCCGGAACTTTTGCTAAAGCTGTAAGGGACGCTATACAAGAAGAGGACGGAATATTTAATAAAATATTTTCTAATGTAAAAGTAAAATATGGTGAAGCTTCAATGAAAAAATGGGCTTTAGAGGGAAATGAAGAAGCAAACTATTTAGCAACATCTCCAAAAGGTACAGCTACAGGATTTGGCTGTAATTTAATGATAATAGATGACTTAATCAAAACTGATAAAGAAGCATACAATGAATTATTATTAGAAGAACATCAAAATTGGTTTACTAATACAATGTTATCAAGAACTGAAACAGGCTTTAAAATTATAATAGTTATGACTAGATGGTCTACTAATGATTTAGCTGGTTTTGTTTTAGATAAATATGATGGTAATGTTATTCATATCAATTATAAAGCAATTCAAGATGATGGTTCTATGCTTTGTGAAGAAGTATTAAATAGAGAAGATTTTGAATTTAAAACTCAAGAGATGAACAAAGATATAGTTGAAGCCAACTATAATCAAGTATGTATTGATGAAAAAGGTAAATTATATAAGAACCTAAAAACATATCAAGTTAGTCCCGGATTTGGTACTATTTACGCTTATGTAGATACGGCTGATACCGGTGATGATTATTTGTGTGGTGCAGTATATGGATTATTAGATAAAGAACCATATATATTAGATGTTTTATTTACTGATGAGGGAATGGAAATAACTGAGGAGGAATGTGCTGATATGTTATATAGAAACAATGTTAATTTAGCATATATAGAATCCAATAATGGTGGTCGAGGTTTTGCTAGAAATGTTAAAAGAATATTAAAAGAAAAATATAGATCCAATAAATGTGTTATTAAGCCATTTACTCAAACAGCAAATAAACAAGCCAGAATATTATCTAGTTCTCACTGGGTTATGGAACATATCTATTTTCCATTTAATTGGGCTAATAGATGGAAAGAGTTTTATAAACACATTACTAGATATCAAAAGAAAGGTAGAAATGCTCACGATGACGGAGCTGATGTATTAGCTGGTATTTATGATAAGACAGTTGGAGAAAGAAGAGCGTCTTTTGGTAGCACTAAACCAGCATAAAAGGAGGTATAAATATGCTACAATATAATAAAGAATACATAATTAAAGCTGAAAATATAGCTACAATATTAGAGTCAGCTAAGCCTGAATGGAATAAGAGAAAAAAACTGTATAAAATGAAAGTGAGAAAAAACAGTCCATCTGGTCTAGTAGCTGAAAATGATAAAGAAACTAAAGTAGCGTTTGAATTTGCTATATCAAATATGATAAATGGTTATACTGGAGGTAAAGCTCCTATTTATCAAGTAGAGGAAATGCCAACCGAAGAAAAGCAAAAAATATTAACGAAGTTGTTTAATAAAATATTTAATAAAAAGGATAATGATAGAAAAGAATATCAATTGTTTATTGATTATATTAGGAATTATAATGATGATTCCTTTTTTTATTACACATTAATTCAAAGTTATAATGATATGTCAGCTGGTTATGGTATTTGGTATGAAAATGAGGATAACGAAATAGTATATGCAAATGTTGATGCAAGACAAACAATAGCTATTTATGATTATTCAACACCTGTAAAGAAAATAGGTTTACTGAGAAAGTGGGAAGAAACTAATGAAAAAGGTGAAAAAATAGATGTAGTTGTTTTGATAACAGATGAATATAAATATTATTATAGAAATAGCAAATTACAGGCTACTGATTTCAAAGAAGATACAGAATCAAGAGAAAAAATAAACTGGGGTTGTGTTCCTTGTATAGCGATAGAAAATCCTGATGGATTAGCTTGTTTTGAATTAGCTAAACCTAGTATAGCTAAATATGAGAGAGTTATGAAAAACTCAGGTAATACATTTCAATATAATGATGACGCAAAACTAATGGTAACTGGTTACGAACCTAAAGAGGATACTTTAATTGAAAAAAGAAATGGAAAAGGAGAAATTGAAGAAGATGAGGATGGTAACAT
>CAKOJO010000068.1 GCA_934090595.1 uncultured Bacilli bacterium
GAACACACGGTTTACACGGGCGATAGCCTGCATAAGATTGTGTCCCGACATCGGCTTGTAAACATACATAGTGGCAAGTGACGGTACATCAAAGCCTGTCAGCCACATATCAACAACTATTGCAATTTTAAGCGGACTGTTGTTATCCTTAAATTTCTTTGCAAGCTCGTCCTTGTGGTGCTTGTTGCCGATTACCTCACGCCATTCTTCAGGGTCGTTGTTGCCGGAAGTCATTACAACCGCAACTTTTTCCGTCCAAGCTGGGCGCAGCTCTAAAATGCGTTTGTAAATTTTCATAGCAATGGGGCGAGAGTAGGCAACAATCATTGCTTTACCTGTCAGCAGGTTTTCTCTGTTATTTTCGTAGTGGTCGAGTATATCACCGACAAGCGAATTGATGGTGTTATCATTGCCGAGGATTGCTTCCATCTGACCGAGTTCACGCTTGCTCTTTTCGATAACTTCTTCATCGGCATTGGCGGACATAATATCATACTCGGTATCAATCATCCTTAGCGTTGCTTCATCGAGATTGAGCTTAATTACACGGCTTTCGTAATAGACAGGGCGGGTTGCTCCGTCCTCAACCGCCTGAGTCATATCGTAAATGTCAATATAGTCACCGAATACCTCACGGGTGCTGCGGTCTTTTGAAGAAATAGGCGTGCCTGTAAAACCGATATATGTAGCGTTAGGTAAGGTGTTGCGGATAACACGAGCCGTACCGATTTTTACCTTACCGGTTTTAGCGTCCACGGTTTCTGTCAGTCCGTATTGTCCACGGTGCGCTTCGTCTGCCATAACAACGATGTTGTGGCGTTCGGATAACGCTTCGTGCGACTCCTCAAACTTTTGCATAGTGGTAAAAATAATGCCGTTTGCCTGTCTGCCGTCCAACCAGTCCTTTAATCCGACATCATTTTTACCCGAAGTTTCTGTCAGCTTTCTGCAAGTAGCGTGTACCGGCTCTTGCCTCAAAAAGTCTTTGCACTTTGCGAACTGACCGTAAAGCTGGTCGTCAAGGTCGTTTCTGTCTGTGATAACAACAATCGTCGGGCTGTCCAACGCTTCTTGCAACAAATGAGCATAGAACACCATAGAAAGCGATTTTCCGCTGCCTTGGGTATGCCAAAATACGCCTCCCTTACCATCGGTAACGGTAGCGTGCTTTGTGGATTCAATTGCCTTTCTAACCGCAAAATACTGGTGATAGCCTGCAAGAATTTTGAATGAATTGATACCCTCGTTAGAAAAGCAAATAAAGTTTTTGATTATATCAAGCAGTCGTGCCTTTTGAAACATACCCTCAAAGAAAGTATCAAACTGTGCATACTGCGTGTTTTCATAGTCGCCGTCTTTTGTTTTCCACTCCATAAAGCGGTCTTCACCGGAGGTGATCGTACCCGCTTTAGAGGTCAACTGGTCGCTCATAACACAGATGGCGTTATATACAAACATTGACGGAATTTCCTGCATATAGTTACGGAGCTGCCTGTACGCTTCGGAAGCGTCGGTTTCCTCACGGGAGGGAGATTTTAGCTCAACTAAAACTACCGGCAAGCCGTTCAAAAAGAGAATTACATCAGGGCGTTTATTGCTGCTTTCAATGAAAGTCCATTGATTAGCAACGATAAAGGAGTTATTGTCGGGATTTTTGTAGTCAACGAGATAGACGATAGAGGAGCGTTCCTCACCGTCAACAAAATACCTAACAGGAATACCATTTTGCAGATAGTCCATAAAGACAGCATTTTTCTGCACAAGCTCTCCGTTTTCAAAGTTTTTGAGTTTAAACATAGCATCCTGAATAGCATCATCAGGCAGCCCTCTGTTCAAACGATACAGAGAGTCAATCAAAATCTCCTCATATAACGGACAGTAAAAATCCCTTTCAATATCGGGACCATACGCATACTCATATCCCAAATCATTTCTAAACAGCTCGATTATAGAATTTTCATAATCGGCTTCGGTATATAATCCCGGCATCACTATCACTCCTTATTTTCTTTTCTCTTTGTTATTCTTTCTTTTAATTCTCCGACTTTTATGGGCATAGAATATAGGTAATTTACAATAATTGAAACAAAATCAATACATTCTCTTACTTCGCTTTCAGTGAATTCTATATCATCAGCATGAGCAGCATCATTTCCTAATTGTCTCAAAACCCAGCAAGCATCATTCATCATTTCTGGTAAAATTTTCTTGTCTACAAGATCAGCAATTTTACTTTGCAAATCTTTCCCTACTGCATTCTTATCTTTGCATATCATCTCTAAGGTTCGTCGTAAGGATAGCAAACAAATTGCTTTATCTATACCTCTCGTTCTAACCGCTGCTAAAAATGCAGTCCTTATTTTTTCGGGAACGCCTTTATTATGAACATTTAAGTCAGGAAATTCAATTTTTACTTCAGAATATCCATCTGGCATACCTGCGCAAGTATATTCACTGACCAACACAGGGTTATGACAAATTTGACACTCATATAACATCCACTCTGTATCTTCAATCAGTTGATGATAAATCACGTTTCCAAAATCGTCGTAATCTTCTGCGTAATCGGAGTTATTAAAACTTCCTATATACTTCATTAAGCCTTTATTTCCACAGGAGTAACAAGTTAATATCTTATTTTTACTCATTTATCATCATCCTTTCTATAAACAATAATTTACTTCAGCAATTAGACACACTGTATGATGAGTTCAGCCATAGAAAAAATTGGTCTACGGTCATTATCAATGATATAGCTGAAAAAGTGGCAATGGGTCCATTTGGTTCAAACATAAAAGTATCTACATTTGTTTCAGAGGGTGTTCCAATCATAAGCGGAAATCATCTTCGAGGTTATTTCTTGGAAGAACCCAGCTTTAACTATATTACTGAAGAACACGCACAGCGTTTGAAAAATTCGCTTGTTTATCCAAAAGATATTGTTTTTACTCATGCAGGAAATATTGGACAAGTTGCTATGATTCCTGATGATTGCCGCTATCCAATGTATGTGTTATCTCAACGACAATTCTATCTGCGTTGTGACACAGAAAAAGCAATTCCTGAATACGTTGTTCTTTTCTTTCATAGTAAGCAAGGACAACATGAGTTGCTTTCCTATGCTAACCAGACAGGAGTTCCATCCATTGCACAACCTGCAACTAATTTGAAGAAAATTCCGTTGAAGTTACCTCCGATTGATGAACAAAGACAGTGGCTTCAAGTAGTTTCTCCTATTATCAAGCTGTATCAATCAAATGTTTATGAAAATGAGCATTTATCCAGCATGAGAGATTCTCTATTGCCCAAGTTAATGTCCGGCGAGCTTGTTGTTTCCGACATCGACCTTTAAGCCACTAAATTATTGTTTATCTGCTCATTTTCTTCGATTTTGTCATCAATAGAGCCGAGAATAGCTGCAATCTTTTCCTGCACTTTCTTATCAGTAGGTACATTCACAACAATATTCTTCATTGTGTTTCCAGATACTTCTTTGAAAGTCGTACCGCTACCCATTCCTTCAATTTTATCCTTGTTGTATTTGAGTAAATAAAACAGGAAAAGAGGGTCTGTATTCTCATTTGGAATAACACTCTTAAAGCCCTGATTGGTGCATACTTCATTAGCGGCAATAGCGACATATCCTATCGGCGCTCTTGATGAAAACAATATGGTGTTCGGTGGCAAGAGTTGAGTAGAACAGCTTTTCAAACCTATTTCTGTAATGTTTCTTTCGCCCCGTTCAATATAACGACCGGAGAATGTAGATAAATCCTTTGGCGTAATCCAAGCAATTTTCCCATCCTCATAGTTTTCCGGCTTTTTTGTTGAAGGCGTTGCACCGCCTACAACGGTTCCAATATCAGATATTTTTCTCTCGACCCATTCAGCCATAGTCTTTTCCTCTCTATCCAATGTATTTTCGGTGGGCAATCTTAACATTGCTCTGTTTAACCATTGCATACTGCAAGGTTGTATCTATCTTTCTATGTCCCAAGAGCTGTTGCAGTTGCTCAATGGGCATTCCTTTGTCTATTGCCATAGTTGCAAGGGTTCGCCTGAATTTGTGCGGGTGTACCTTGTTAATACCTAATTGCTTTCCAAATTCTCTCAGGCGAACCTCAACACCGCCGATTTTTAGCCTTTCGTGCGGTGATTTCAACGACACAAACAGCGCCGGATTATCGTCCGTCCTGCTCTCCAAATAGTTCTGCAAATGTATCTTTGTGCGAGCGTCAAAATAGACCACTCGTTCCTTACTGCCTTTACCGAACACGATACATTCTCTTTCATTGAAATCAATATCATTTCGATTAAGCAGTACCATTTCGCCGACACGCATACCTGTTGAAGCCAGCATATCAATAATCGCCAAGTCTCGAAGTTCCGTGCAGTTATCTCTCATAAGCTCTAACGCTTCATCGGAGTATGTCTCCTTGATGTTTGTCCTGGTTTTTACTCTGTGTATACGTCTGACCGGACTTTTCAGTATGTAATCCTCATCCTCAAGCCATGAGAAAAAGCTTGAAAGTATACGGCGAATATTGTCTATTGTAACCTTGCTTGATTTTTTCTTTTCCTGATACTCGGTCAGGTATCGTCTTATATCGTCGGTTTCAATATGCTTTACGTTTTTTTCGACAGTTCCAATCATCATTTCAATGGTTGCCTTGTAGTATTTAAGAGATTTCTCGGAGCAGCCTTCAATTCTCTTTGCCGACAGGAACAGTTCTACATAGTTCTGCTCCGAGTATTTCTCTTTGCTTTGATTTTCCGTTACCTCATACCTTGCAAGGGTGTATTGCAGCACCTCTTGTAACTTTTCACATTGTGCATTGTTCAAGTATGGTAACATTCCTTGAACAACATCTTTGATTAAATCTTGTTTCACAGTCAATTCTCCTTTTTATTCTTAGAGAACGACAAGCAACGGTGTTCTTTATAGAAATCTGCCGTTGTCAGATTTTATTCTATTATTTTAAACATTTTCTGATGTGTTTTAAAAAACGAGTTTTGTATTCATCTATAACTCCATCAGCAAAGCTGTTTTTAATATATAAATCCAAATCACGCCAGTTTTCACTGGGCTTTTCATCACACACTTGTTTTTGAATATTTAGAAAAACTTGTTCAATTTTATTATCGTTTTTTTCTAATTTCATTGCAAAATAAATAGTGTTATAGTAATGCGGCAACCACCCTGATTCATTTGCCAATTTTATAAATCGCTTCAAATTTTTTTCATCTAACAAAAAATCTAATGTCATGTATCTAAAAACATAATGAATATTATTATCTATTTTTTCTTCAATAGTATTAATAGCATAATTATAATTCCTTAAATCTTCATATACTTGTTGGGATAAATTAATGCCTATTGTTTTTATTGAACTTTCAAGTAAATATGCATCCACATAAGCTTCACCAACAATTAATTGTTTTTGTAAATTATTTAATTCTATTGCTGGTACATTATCAAATTTACCTTTTGATATTGCACCCCTAATAATTATTCCATTTGAAGAAAATTCCGTTTTACATATTTTCTCTACCACTTTCATTAGTTCAATCAAGGAAACACCTTCTGTATTATCTGTGTACAGAATGACAGAGTCGCTAACTATATATCCGTTAATATTATTAACGCCTTGAAAAACACTATATATTACCGACGAAAACTGCATAATATATTGTTTTGCTTCATTCTGAGTGATATTACCTAATTTATTTTTGAATCCTAAAATATCTAAAAAAGCAACATATTTATTCATAATTGCCTCCCTGTTCATAATATAAACAATAATTTAGCGGCTTAAATCTCGATGTCAGAGACATCAAGTTCGCCTGACATCAAACGAGGTAAAATGGT
>CAKOJO010000069.1 GCA_934090595.1 uncultured Bacilli bacterium
ACTCACTTCGTTCGCCCTTGATTTTTAATTTATAAAATAGTTCTTTTTATGATGTCTCTGAAATGGGGTTCACATCAGAACCGATTGGTTCTTTTTTAAGTGTTTCTAAATACTTGTAATCCTGGGTTTGTGTAGATTGATTTTGGTTCTAATATTTTTATTTTTTTATATAATTAACTGGTGATTACTTTGTTTACTAAGAATAATAATATTAGAATTAAAATGGTTTTATTTGTTATAGTTGTACTTTTGATATTTGTTATTTTACGTATTTTTTATGTTCAGACTGTTTCTTATAAGAAGCTTAGTTTACTTTCTGATGATTTATGGAGTAGGAAGCTTCCTATTACTGCTGAACGTGGTAAGATACTTGATCGTAATGGTAAAGTTCTTGCTGATAATATTACTACTACGTCTTTGATTGTTATACCTAATCAAATTGTTGATAAAGAAAGAACTGCTAAAATACTTAGTGAGTGTTTGAATACTTCATATGATGATATTTATAAACATATTACTAAGGTGACTTCTATTGAAAGAATTCATCCTGAAGGTAGAAGGTTATCTAAGAAAGTTAGTGATAAGATAAATAGTTATAATTTGGATGGTGTTTATTTGGTTAAGGAGTCTCAAAGATATTATCCTAATAATGAAATGTTGTCTCATGTTATTGGTTATGTTGGTATAGATAATCAAGGTTTGTCTGGTATTGAGCTTTTATATAATGATTATTTAACTGGTGATGATGGTGCGATTAAGTATTATAGTGATGCTAAGGGTAATAAGCTTGATATTAGTGAAGTGTATATTGAGGCTACTAGTGGTATGGATATAATGCTTACTATTGATTATGATATACAGGTTTCTATTGAAAGGGAACTTAATAATATAGTTAAAATGTTTAGTCCTGATAATGCTCTTGCAATTGCAATGGATCCTAATACTGGTGAGGTTTTAGGAATGTCTTCTCGTCCTAATTATGATCCTAATAATTATAAGAATTATAGTGCAGAGACTCTTAATAGGAATTTGCCTATATGGATGACTTATGAACCTGGTTCTACGTTTAAAATTATTACTACGTCTGCAGCGGTTGAAGAAGGGGTTATTGATTTAGAACATGATACTTTTTATGATCCTGGTTCTGTTAAGGTAAGTGGTGCTAAAATAAGATGTTGGAAAAGTGGAGGACATGGTCATCAGACTTTTCTTCAAGTTTTTGAGAATTCTTGCAATCCTGGATTTGTTTCAATGGGATTTCGTTTAGGGAAAGAAAAATTGTTTTCGTATATAGATTTGTTTGGATTTGGTGAAAAAACTGGAATAGATCTTAATGGAGAGGGTAAAGGGATACTGTTTAATCTTGATAAGGTACATGATTTGGAGCTTGCTACTACTGCTTTTGGACAAGGTGTTAGTGTTACTCCGATACAACAAGTTACTGCGGTTTCCTCGATAGTTAATGGTGGTTATTTATATAAGCCTTATGTAGTTAAGAGTATTCTTGATACTAAGACTAATAATATTATTAAAACTAATGAAAAAAATTTAGTTAGAAAGACAATTAGTCTTAATACTTCGAAGATAATGAGAATGGCTCTTGAGAGTGTTGTATCTAATGGTGGAGGTAAGATGACTTATATTGATGGTTATCGTGTTGGAGGTAAGACTGGTACTGCTCAAAAAGTTTCTAATGGTAGATATTTAGAGAATAATTATATAATGAGTTTTATGGCTGTTTTACCTAGTAATGATCCTAAGGTTGTTTTATATCTTGCTATTGATAATCCTAAAAAGACTGCTCTTTTGTCTAGTTATACAACAACTCCATTTGTTAGAAAGATACTTTTAGATATTATTTCTATTATGGATATAAAGAAGCAACCTGATCAAAAGGAAAAGGATTATGAATGGTATGATAAGAAGTATTACGATGTTCCTAATGTAGTGGGTCTTACTAAGAAAGAGGCAAAGAAGTTACTTTATAATTTTGATATTTCTTTTGAAGGAGATGGAAATATTGTTTTGGAACAGAGTATTAAACCTAATACGAGGTATTATGAGACTGGTACAATAAGACTTCTTATGGGTGATGAATAAACATGAGTTTTAACTTGTGTTTTTTATTTTTGTTTTGTGTTATAATTTTAGTAGATATTACTTATGGAGGTGTTGTTTATGGAAAAGGTTGACTCTATTTCTTATTTAGGAACGAACGTAAATATTAAAATAGATAGAAAGTTAGGATCTAGGCATCCAAAACATGGATTTATGTATATGTTAAATTATGGTTTTGTTCCTAATACTGTTAGTGGTGATAATGAAGAGTTAGATGCTTATTTGATTGGTGAATTTGAACCTGTTGATGAGGCAGTTGGAAAGGTTATTGCTGTAATTCATAGAATTAATGACGATGATGATAAGTTAGTTGTGTCTAAGAATGGAAAGGATTATTCTGATGATGCTATTAGAGCTTTGACTGAGTTTCAAGAAAAATATTTTGAATCAGAAATAATTAGAGTTAAAAAAGAAGTGGTTGATAGTGATATAGTTATTGAAGAATATGATGATAAGTATTTAGAGGATATAAAAGACTTATTAGTGGAATTAGAAGAATATATTGTTTCGATAGATAAGGATAATTTAGATAGACTTCATAGTGATTATAGAGATAAAATGACTTTGATAGATCTTGACTTAATAAACAAGAATAATGGAAAATGTTATGTTGCTTTAGATAATGATAAAGTTGTTGGATTAATTATGGGGATTATTTCTAAGTATGATGAATATGATTACTTGGATTATAAGTGTCCTAAAAGAGGAGAGGTTATGGAACTTGTTGTGTCTAGTAAGGTTAGACATAATGGTATAGGTCAACAATTGATAAATGCTATGGAAGATTATTTTGTCTTGCAAGAATGTGAATATGTTTTAGTAGATGTATTTGCTTATAATGATAATGCAATTAAGTTTTATAGTAAGAATGGTTATCATCCTAGAATGATTACTAATATTAAAAAGATGAGATAGGGATATATATGAAAAATATTGAATTAGTTAAGCCCGAATTAAGTGATTATTGGTATGAAGAAATGATTCAAAGTGTTCCTGATACTATGAGTTATAATGCTTTTTATGATGTATCTTATTTTGGATATCATTATGATACGGGTTGTATTGATTTTCCAAAAGAAAAGTGAAAAGATAAGTATGATGAAATAATTGAAGTAGTAAAAGATATTAAAAGATTAATATAGATGCTTTGGATGATCTTGTTTGCTGGTTTTATGAATTACTACATGAATATCAACATTTAACTGGATTTTCCGATAGTAGAATAAATGGATTATGTGTTGTTTTAAATAGACAGATAAATAAGCTTAGAAAGAGAATAGATTTATAAAGAATATTTTTAGTTCTTTTTTTCTTTTTATGAAATAAAATTAATAGGAATGGTGCTTACTTTATGTAAATAAATGCGTATTTTAATAAATTATTCTAGGAAATGTATTAAAAATATAGTATAATGTTTTTTGAAAGAGGTGCATTATATATGTTGTTACTTACTAAATCAATTTTATCTTTAATGATTGGTTTTATTGCTGCGGTTATAGTCGGTTTAATATTAATACCATTTTTAAAGAGAATTAATTTTGGTCAAAGAATTAGTGAATATGTTGGGGAGTCTCATAGAAAAAAAGAAGGAACTCCAACGATGGGGGGAATTATTTTTATAATACCTACTGTTCTTGGAATTGCATATTTGGTTATGAGTGGAAAAGTTGAGATGACTTATAACTTAGGAATAGTATTACTTGTTTTTATTCTTTATGCAATACTTGGATTTTTAGATGATTTTCTTAGTATTAAGAGAGGAAAGAATGAAGGACTTACTGTTTCACAAAAGTTTATTGGTCAGATAATTATTGCGCTTTTATTTTTTGCAATTTATATGAAGTTTAATGGTGATACTAGTTTTGTTGTTACTACTTTGGGTATTAATATTGAACTTGGATGGCTTTATGGAATATTTATACTTTTATTTATGGTGTGGTTTTCTAATGCTGTTAATCTTACTGATGGACTTGATGGTTTATCTGGAGGACTTAGTGCAATATCTTTTGTGTCATATGCTCTTATTGCTCTTTTTGTGGGTAAAGAAGATATAGGAATCTTTTGTTTCTTATTAGTTGGAGCTTTAGCAGGATTTTTAATGTTTAATAGTTATCCCGCCAGAGTGTTTATGGGTGATACTGGATCTTTAGCACTTGGTGCTACGCTTGCTGCAGTTGCTATTCTTACAAGAAGGGAAATAACACTTTTTGTAGTGGGTCTTGTTTTCTGTGTTGAGGCATTTAGTGTTATGTTGCAAGTATTTTGGTATAAAACTAAGCATAAAAGAATATTCTTAATGACTCCGATTCATCATCATTTTGAAAAACTTGGTTATGAAGAGCCAGATATAGTAAAGGGTTTCTGGTTAGTAGGTATTATTTGTTCAGTTCTTGGAATATTTTTTGCAGTTTGGATATAAGAAAAGAGTTAAGTTTAGTTACTTAGCTCTTTTTCCTTGATATGAATCTCTTCTTTTCATTTCCTTATCTATTTCGTTTAAAACACAGAATTTTTTAATTAACCAGTTTGGTTCAATTAGATCATCTTCTTTTGGATCTCCAGTTATTCTATTTATTACTATGTTTTCATTTAGATATTCTAACTGATCACATACAATGTTTGTATATTCTTCTCTTGTGAGAACGTGGAATTGTTCTTTTTTGTAAAGTTCTTCTAATGGAGTGTCTTTTAGAATGTGTAGCATATGTATTTTAATGCCATCTATATTTTTGCTATTTAAATATTTTGCTGTTTCTATCATCATTTGTTTTGTTTCAAATGGTAATCCATTTATGATGTGGACTACTACTTTTATGTTTTTATTTTGTAATCTTTTTAAAGTTTGTTCAAATTCTTGAATAGTGTATCCTAGATTTAATAGTTTATTTGTTTTTTCGTGTATTGTTTGAAGTCCTAATTCGATAGTTAGGTCTGTTTTTTTATTTAATTCTTCTAAATAGTTTAAGCATTCTTCAGATATGGCATCACAACGAGTGGCTATGTTTATTCCTAACACATTTTCATATGTTAGGACTTCTTCATATTTTTGTTTTAAGTAGTTTAAGTCTCCATAAGTGTTTGTATTTGCTTGAAAGTATGCGATGTATTTAGCATTTGGCCATTTTTTATGAAGCATGTTTTTAATGTTTTGAAACTGTTCTTTTAGATTGTCTTTTTTATTTCCTGCAAAGTCTCCAGATCCGTTTTTACAATATATGCATCCTCCATATCCTTTTGTGCCATCTTTATTTGGACAGGTTAGCCCTAGATTAAGGCTTACTTTAAATACTTTTGTGTTGTATTTCTTTTTATAGTAGTAATCTAGTGTGTAGTATCTTTTGTTTGTATTAGAGTTTTTAAACATAGTATCACTTCCGATTAGTATTATAACTAATATTTGAATTATTTTCAAATGTTAGTTGTAGTTTGATAATTTTTTTTAAAAGTTCTGTTCAACTTTATGACTGATGAGAATATTCACGATATGCAACATTAATGTCAATAGGTAATTGCTTTTTT
>CAKOJO010000070.1 GCA_934090595.1 uncultured Bacilli bacterium
ATATTTTCATATATTATCACTTCCCTTTTAATTATAACATATTTATTACTATTTAAGCTGAAATGAGTAAAAAAACGTATCTAAAGTGCTTTTTTTGATAAAAATTACACATTTTGTTGAATTATAAAAACCCTCGCAAAGCTTTATTCTACAAGGGTTTTTAGCATTATTTGCCGCAACAATTTTTATACTTCTTCCCCGATCCACATGGCCTTTTGTATTGGGAATTTTGGCAGTTTTTGAGAGCACTTGACTCGTTAATTTGGCACTTTGTTGCACTTGTGAGCACTCTGTAGCAACTTGGCAAACCTAGCAGAACTTATCTAAAAACTTATCTAAAAAATAACGAATTTTAATAAATTACAATTATCTAATAATGCTTTGTAAGTGTCCTATGATATGGTTTTGTCATTTTTGATTTATCTTGACCTAACAACCAAATAAAATCATTTATATCCATGCGAGAATATTTTTTATCTAATTTTTTATAAATGTAATCAATTACTTTTAATGTATTTGCTCTAATTTCTATTTCTTCAATTGAGCCATCTTCAATCTCTACTTTATTATCCACTTTATTAGAAAGACTATCACTAAATTCTAGCATCCCATAACATCTCATGACTTGAGGTATTTTATAATCCGCACAACCAATCAAATGAGAATAATCAACAGCAGCTTTTTCCTTCTTTTCTCTTACGTGAAGAATATCAGAAGTTAATAACTGTGCTCTTTTATAAAATAATACTTCTTTTCCATCATACATAGATACATCTTTAAAATAATTCAAATTACTAACTATAAATTCAAAAAGTTGACTATCGACATTTAAATCTTTAATAAGTTCATAAAATGATTTTCCACTTCTTTTAAGTAAATTATTCATTTCATCTAAATTACTATATCTATCTTCAAGTAGTGGGATTTCTACATTTCCTTTTAGTAATTTTTTGAATTCATCAGGACTCATTTCAAAATCAGTATTTTCTTTAAATCTATTTAGTATTAAATACATTATTGCATAAGATCCATCCATTGTTCCTAAATCCGTTTGGATTTCCCATTTAGGATCTCCCCAAAAACAATAATCTCCTATTGCATGATATATAAATAAGAAATTAACTATACTTTCTACATCCATATCCATTAAACCATATGGATTTGAATCTAGCCAATAAGCAACCGATGAATTTCTAATTTTATCTATCATTTCATCAATCTTGCTATAATTAATTCTCACATTTTCAGAATTATCACAAACAAATTTATAGCTATAATTTAATCTATCTATTAAATTCATAGTATCAGCTCCTTAATACAGCATACATATATAATATTTTTTATCTTATTCTACTCTCTATGACTTCTTTTCTACTTTTTACCGTACTATTTTTTTCTTCTTTTACATTTTTTAAATCCTTTTGGAAATGATTACCCGATACAATGTTTAATTCATCAAATGGTGCAATTTCATTTCCATCAAAATAATTTGCTAATCTCAATGTTGATTTATGAATATTATTTATGTTATGATCTATACTTCTTAAGTCTAAACCTGTATCAACACTTAATTTTTCTTCAACTGAGGCATAATAAAAAACTTGTCGTTCATATTTCACTCTTTTAATAAAATGTGGTTTATCATAACATACTTTAATATCAACGTATGGAAACGGATGATTGGAAATGCTTTCATTCAAAAATCCTATCATTCCTTGAACTTCTTCTTGAGCGGCTAATTCAAATGGTATTTGAAAAATTTGATCCTCTTGAATTCCACTATCACCATTATTATATATTTTTATTATAGTAATTCTTATATTCTTCGCCTTAGTTAAACCACTATTTCTAACTCTTAAATACAAAAAATCATTAATACTTCTTAAATTAAACGATAATTGTGGTTCCTTATCTTTTATCATTTTAAACTGGTTTATTATTACAATTAAAAGTGATATTCCTGATATAACCACAGCAATTATTTCTACCATATTAAACCCTCCTTGTAAATATTATATCATAAATTATCGTTCTAATCTTTGATATTACTACTTATGAGTAATAAATTACAACTTAAATACTTTTTAGATACGTTTTGTATCTAATTTGAAATCAAAATTCAAATACACGCTTTTACCCTTATCTTATAAGGTTTTGCAAAGTTTTTGCAATGTATCTAAAACGTATCTAAGACAATGGACAATCTAAAAATTACCCAAAATGTGGAAGCATAGAAAAACCCGCAATTCCTTATTTTATGCGGGTTTGCAGGTTTATTTACCACAACATTGTTTATATTTCTTTCCACTGCCACATGTACAATGATACTCAGTATTATCGTTATTTATAGTATTTATGGTACTTATGGTATTTGTTTATTTTATTACACAATGCAGATTTGGTATATATAGTATTTGTGGTATTTATAGTACATATAGTATTTATCATCGGATGACAAATGGATGACACTGTCAACATTTTATTTACCATAAATATTATAAATAATATCTAACGATACCACAAATGTACAAATTAATTATCTTCTATTTTTTTAGTTTCAATTAACAACCTATCAAAATCTGAGACATATTTATTATCTTGAATTACTTTGTATTTTTCATATTCACTAAATGCTTTATTTTTAGCTTGTTCATGTGAAATCTTACCTTTATTTTCTAATACTTCATAATGAAAAACTTTTAATGCATTTTCTACTTCGCTTTTCCAATCATTCATATACATAGTGATATTTCTTTCAGCATTATTTTCGGCAATATCTAAAAACAAGTTTACTAAATTATTTAATTTTCTTATTTCTTTTTCATCCAAATAATTTTTAGCAATAATTACATCTGACTTTAATATTTTACCATCAGGTGATTTTTCCCAAGTAGTAAGTCCCATATTTTCTTTTTTTGAGTCTACTCTATTATAAACTATTTCTGCTGCTGTTTGTCCTGTAATGGCAAAATGAAATTTATTTTGAATTGTTTTATAAAATTCTATGGCTGTATCACTGTTTTTATCATAATCTACGGAACACTCTGCAAATATATCAGTAATTTTTTGATAAAACATTCTCTCACTTGTACGAATTAATTTAATTCTTTCAAGTAATCTCTTAAAGTATTCTTGATCTGATTTTCTTGCTTTCATAAATCTTTCATCATTTAAAGCAAAACCTTGAACCATATAATCTTTAATTATTTTATTTGCCCAAGTTCTAAATTTAATTGCCTTTCTAGAATTAACTCTAAAACCAATAGAAATTATCATATCAAGATTATATACTTTAACATTTCTCTTAACACTTCTATTACCTTCAATTTGAACTAGTAAGGAATCCTTACTAGTTGAAGTTTCATCAAGTTCTTCTTCTTTATATATATTTCCAATATGAAGTGTAATATTATTTCGCGTTGTATCAAATAATTTTGCTAAAGCATTTTGGGTTAACCATACATCTTCATTTTCAAGCAATACTTCAACTTTAATATTATTATCTTCATCTGTATAAAAAATTATATTGTGTTCATCACCTATTTGCTTATTCAAAATATCACCTTCTTATATATTTTTTGAATAATCTATTTTTTAGTTTTTATCAGCTTCTTTTCATTATCAGCATAAGTAACACTAAATTTTATTCCATTAGCATTATTTTCCATTGCTTCTTTTTCAAAGTCTATCATATCATCAGGCAGATTAAATGGACTACACCATACTAATTCAGAACATTTTTCTGGCTCAGCTATTCTTATCTCACCTACATATTTTGATACCTCAAAATACACGTCATAATATGGTGGTAATGATTTGTTTTTTCTATTAGCAACAAAGGTATCTACAATATCTTGAGCAGATATTTCTATTCCTAATTCTTCTCTTGCTTCTCTAATTGCCGCTTCATAAGCATTTTCACCTTCATCAATATGTCCAGCTGGTAATGCAAGATATCCTGGCCATAGTTTTGTTCCTTGTCTTCTTTGTAGTAATACTTCGCCATTTTCATTTTTAATTATTAAATATATTGATGACAAGAATTTTTCTCTTTCTGGCTTTTTATCAAAAGATATGTTGTTTACTTCTATAAATCTTTTTCTAAATTCTTCTTTATTTTCTGCAAGAACTGATATATCATTTAAGAATTTTTTATAATCCAAATCTTCAAAATACATTTTTTCAGTAGCATAACCTTTTTTTCCAAATTTATCTATTATATGTTGTCTCGATTCTTCAATTATTTTATCAATAGCATCATTAGGATTATGTTTAACCCTATAAGCATAAGTTCTTTTTAAAGGTACCTCTAGCAAAGTATTTCTATCTGCTGATGATACAATTTTTCCATATATACTTCTAGGCTCACCTTCCATACTTGCTCTATGATCATGAACAGCTTCAGTCATAATTCTTATTTGTTCTTCGTTGAAAAATTGTTTTAAGTTACCATCAGCAAGTAGCATAATTGCAGAAACCTTTTCATGTTTTTTGGCATCTATATAATGTCCAATGTCATGATAAGCTGCTATTGTATAGACCATATCATAATTAATATCGTCAACTGTACTAGCAAATTTTAAACTTCTATTAATTACATATTTTATATGATCTAAATTATGTGCCAAATCGTTCTTTTCGTAGCAAGGAAATATATTATTTTCAATATATTCTTGTAGTTTTTTATTTATTTGCATATTATTCTACCTCTTTTTTCATTTTTAAAATATATTTTCTTTGTTTTTCTATAAATTTATCTTTATTAGATAATAATTCTCTTATATCATGTAAAAACTGTTCATAAGTGGTATCTTTGAAAAAGAAATTGGCTTTTCCATCTTTTCCGAATTTGCCTAATAGAGCATTATAAGCACCTTCGAATATTTCTTCATCCGTTGCATTAGGATTTTTCTTTTTTCCATAATTATAAGATCTTTCTAAACATTGCTCCACTGAAGAATTTCTAGATGCAGAAGATAGAATTTTACCATAAATACTTCTTGGCTCATTCCCTAATTTTGCTCTTTGATCTTCAATAGCTTCTTTTATTATTAATCTATCTTCTTCGCTAAAAAAAAATTTTAAAAAATCATCATTGTACATTATCTCAGCACTAATTAATTCATGATCTTTTTCTTCATTATTTGTTCTTATATCATGATAACTTATTGCAGTATATAAAATATTCCAATCTATATCTAAATTATTTTCTTCTATTATTTGATAGCTGCGATTTATAACATAATATACCCTATCTCTTCCATCACCAATAAAGTTATTATCATAAAGAGGCAAAATGTTATCTTCAATGTATCTCTTTAATTTTTCATTTATCATATTATTACTCCTCCAGTATACAAATTTGTCATCCATTTTTTGTTTAGGATGACAAATGGATGACAATTTATTAATTTTCTAATTTAGAATTACTTGATTTTTCTTATTTTCCGTGGCATTGTTTGTATTTCTTCCCTGACCCACATGTTGTAGGAACTCCCATATTTATAATACTTATAATATTTATAATATTATTGATATTTCAAGGCTTTAG
>CAKOJO010000071.1 GCA_934090595.1 uncultured Bacilli bacterium
ATGGTCTTACAATTTCCAATGATGAATATAAAGCTGTTATGGAAAGTGCTAAAAGAAGTAATATTTTTAGATAAACTTTCATATAAGTGCCGGAGCACCGTTAAAACTTGATTTTTTAAGAGTTTTGTGGTAGTATAAATGGCGCAAAAAGAAAAAGGAGTTAGGAAAGAGGGTAAATTGGTATGAAAAAGAAATTTTTATCTATTTTAATTTTTGTTTTAGGTATGTTTGGCTTAGTTCAAAATGTTACCGCTGAAAGTGCGCCAAGCACTATTAAAACAACAGGAATTACACAAGTAAAAGCGTATGTTAGTGGTGTTCCAACAGTATATGTTAAGAATACTGCTGATGGAATTTCAATATATTGCGAACAAGCAAATAAGAAATTCCCAAGAAATTCAACTATGACATTAAGCCGTGAGGCACATCAAGGGTTCGTTTATATTATTGACCATGAACCAAATACTGGTAATAGTACAGTAGACTACTATATTATGCAAACCGCAGTTTGGTGGTTTAAAGATTTAGTTGCTGGAACAAGTAATTTAAGCTCAACAGCAAAAAATAACATTATTAATTCATATAATAGCAATAGTGTATCAAGAGCTATTTATGATTTAGTAAATAGTGCTAAATCATTTTCCCGAACAAGTGGAAGCATTACCCTAAGCGGAAATAATAAATTTACAATTTCAAATGGCAACTATGTTTCTGATGTTATCAAAATAACAAGAAGGAGTGTAAGTACAGTTAGTTTAAAATTAATAGGTGCTCCTAGTGGAACTCAAATTATTAATAAAACAAATAATTCCTTCCAGGTATCTGTTCCAGTTAGTTCAGTAGCTGCTGGGACAACAGTAAACTTCAAAGTTGAAGCGAGTGGTGTATACTATACTTACCATGCTTATGAGTATTTCTATAATTCTTCTCATCAATATGTATTATTAGGTGAACTATACAAAAAATCACATAATGTAGACGATGATATTTCATTTAGTATTACTAAAGAAGAAGAAAAACATAATAAATTAACTATCTACAAAGTTGACGAAAATGGAAGTTATGTAAAAAATGCAAAATTAGCCTTATATAAAGGAGACTGTACAAATACAACTTGTTCATCTTCTAATCTTTATAAAAGCTGGACAACTGATGCAAATTACAAATATTTTGATGATGTACCAGTAGGAACTTACACTTTAGTAGAGGAAAGTGCTCCAACAGGATATTTAATTGCTAACAAGCAAAGAGTAAATATTACATCACAAGATGGTACTTACAAAGTTACTATGGTTGATAAAAAAATTGCAAAAGTAAGAATTAGTAAAACTGATGTAACTGGCAAAAATGAATTACCAGGAGCAACATTAGTATTAAAAGATTCTACTGGTAAAGAAATTGATAAATGGGTATCTAGTACAACAGCTCATTACGTAGAATTAAAACCAGGAGAATATACATTAACAGAAACTATTGCACCAAAAGGTTATAAATTAAGTGAGACTGTTATAACATTTAAAGTAGATGAAAATAATAACATCTATGAAAAAGTAAATAGAACATTCGTAAAAGTTGAATACATTAAAATGGTTAATGAATTAAAAGACAAAAAGCCAGTTAAAATTAGCAAAACTGATATTACTGGAACAAGCGAATTACCAGGAGCAACATTAGTAGTAAAAGATTCTACTGGCAAAGAAATCGATAAATGGGTATCTAGTACAACAGCTCATTATGTAGAGTTAAATCCAGGAGAATACACATTAACAGAAACCATTGCTCCCAAAGGATACAAATTAAGCGAAACAGTTATAACTTTTAAAGTTGATGAAGACTATAACGTTTATGAAAAAGTTAATGGCACATTCGTAAAAGTTGATTGTATTAAAATGGTTAACGAATTAATAGACAAAAAATCTATTAAAATACTTAAATTAGATAGTGAAACTAAAGAATATGTTAGTGGAGCAATCTTAATGATTAAGAATAGTAAAGGGGAAACAGTAGCAACAATTACAACAACAAATTCAGCTAGTTATATTGTTCTAGAAGAAGGAGAATATGTTTTATCTGAAGAAGGCGCTCCAAGTGGTTATGAATTAACAACTGAAAAGATTTACTTTAGCGTTGATGAAGAAGGAAACATTAAAATCAAGAATAATGGGGAGTATGTTGATGCAGTAAGTTTAACTGTTTATAACAAAAAGGAAGAACCTGAAATTATTGAAGTTCCTAAAACAGGATTAACCAGTACATTAACATATATAGCTGGTGGTATAATACTTGCTGGTGGTGCTGCTGTACTAATTAAAAATGGCAAAGAAAACTAAAATAAAAATTATATCTGGAGTATTAATATCATTTGTTGGTATTTGCTTACTTCTAAGTACTTATTATAATAGTCAAAAATATGAAGTTTTTAATGAAATGAATGAGAAATATTTAGAAGAAATCATGGCAAGTATTGAAGAAAGTTATAGTGAAGAAGAGATAAATTCAGAAGATGATACTACGCCTTCTGATACACCTAATGATAATGAACCTGGAAAAAACACAGAGCCTGTAACAACCAAAAAGGCTCCAGTGATTAAAACTATCGATTATTCCAAATACTATATCGGTGATATTTCTATTCCTAAAATAAATTTAAAAAGAGGCTTTGTCAGTAAAGACTCAAAATATAATAATGTAAATCGTAACATCTACATTGTTCCATCATCTAATTATCCAGATGTTGAAAACGGCAACTTTATATTAGCTGCCCACTCAGGAACAAGTTCAATTTCATTCTTTAAGAATTTGTATAAATTAGAAATTGGGGATTTGGTCGATATTACCTACAATAATAAGGAATATCATTATAAAATAAATAATATTTATACAGATATCAAAGATGGCGATGTTGCTATTAAAAGAAATAAAAATAAAAATACACTAACATTAATAACATGTACAAAAGGAGATAAAGAAACACAAACAATTTATATTTGTGAATTAATTTAAGAATAAAAAGGGGAAGAGGTGATAAAATGGTAGAGTTTACTTTACTAGAAAAAGTTAAAACTATATTTAGTTTGATTTTTTCATCACCTCTTTTTTTAGTGCTACTATTTGGTTTAGTATTAATTATTATAGATATTAAATTTATATCCAAAAAAGACAAAACTACTAGATGGTTATATACCTTTATCAGCATCATAATTATTGGAATATTAATATACATGTACTATGATTCAATTTTAGAAGTATTTAATACAATATCAAAAAATATTATTACTATGATTTATTTTCCTTCAGTACTTAATTACATTGTAATGCTAATAATTAGTTTAGGTATTTTAATATATAGTCTAGCAAACAAAAAAATTAAAAGTAATATAAGAGTTTATAATTCTATTGTTTTCACAGTTAATATTTATTTATTCTTCTTAATATTAGATGAAATCGATAATAACGAAGTAGATTTAGCAAGTAAAATTAGTATCTATTCAAATGATCACTTAATGATTCTTTTTGAAGTTAGCGTTGGAATATTTGCTTTATGGCTTATTTCCTTAATACTAATAAAAATAATAAATTATTTTCTAGCCAAAAAGACAAAACCTCAAAATGAAGAAATAGAAGAAAAAATAGAAATGCCAAGAAAAATAGTAATACATAAAGAAGAACCTATTGAAATGCCTGCTATAAAAGAAGTACCTAAACCAGAACCCAAAATTGAATATATTGTGGTTGAGAAGAAAAGCGATGATGATATGTTTACATTAGAAGAATATCGTCAAATGCGAGCAATTTTAGAAGTTATTAAAGAAAATCAAAAAAGAGCTTAAACGCTCTTTTATTCTTGAATTAATTTAGCATGAACAACTAATCTATTATCATGACCATTAGCACACGTTGATAGAGTTAAAATTTTATCATTGGTAGTAACAGTTTGTTGAAAATCATAAATACTTCTTTCAGTAATCATATTAATAAAATTTTGAAATTGTGCAGGTGTACCAAATGTAACATCTAAATAATCATTAGTAACTGGTATTGTATATACAGAAAATATTTGCCATTTCATGTTACTTCTTAATGTATTAAATGTAATCACTTGATTTTTGCTTTTTGTATACCACCCTTTATTAAGAGCATATCTAAGTGTTCCAAACATAGTTTGATTTGCTAGATTATGCCCGTAAATAATTGTATTTTCATCAAGTTCATCTATATTATTTCGGTAATCCATAAAAATCCAACCGTGTCTATTCTTAACTCCATTATAATCTCTTTTTAAATAATATTCATTATCTTTAGCTTGAACTACTGGATAATCTATTTTTGTATTGTTTACTGTAATCCATCCAGTTGTATCTTTATTTATTTCTAGTAAAGAAGAAAATACTTTCTCATACTGTATATCATAAACAGTTGTTGTTTTACTCGTTGTGGTTGTATCATTTTCATCGGGTTCAATTATATCGACATCAGGAATTTCTTCCTTTTCAGTCTGATTACTTTTAATAATATCTTTTAAATTATTTTCAATACCAAGATAGTTTTGTTCATCAACATAATTCTTATAATAATTAATGCCAATCATAATCAATAAAACAACTATCACGCCACCTAAAGATATTTTTAAAAAATTAAGATTTAACTGTTTTAAAAAATTATTTTTTTTATACTCGTCACTATAATTGATTTTAAAATTAATGTTGTTACTTGTAAGTTTTTTATCATTTTCCTTTTTAAACTTAGAAACATTTTCAATTACATCACTTAAATTATTAAAATCATGAAGAATTACTTTAACGTTCTTCTTATTATTTAAAAGCAAAATATTCATAATATTAAAAAACGCATCTTTATCAAAATCTTTAAAATCTATTTCTTTTAAATGATTATTAATTTTTATAAATGTTATATAATCATCTAAATCTTCTTTTGTAAAAGGACTAGTAATATCAATACTTTTCTTATAATAAATATCAGAATAAGTATTCAAATTATTTATTTTCATGAAATTACTAACAAAGAGGATCTCTGTTCTAGTCTTAACTACAATATTTTTATTAACATCTAATCTATCTAAAAGAATTTTTGGAAAATCATAGCAATCTATTTTTTCTAAATAATGATTTTCTAAAAGTTTTAAAAATACATCATAGTTAATTAAAATATCAGGAACTATTGTTATCTCTTTAATATTTGGGATACTATTGATAACATCAAGCGTCGTACAAATTATTTCTGCATCTTTAACAACAACCTTACTTAACTTCTTTTTAATTATTATTACATTCA
This sequence comes from uncultured Bacilli bacterium, assembly GCA_934090595.1. GTDB lineage: Bacteria > Bacillota_I > Bacilli_A > RF39 > UBA660 > JAEDJI01. Next base: position 5,293 of record CAKOJO010000071.1, read on the forward strand.
AAAAAGAAGATACTAGATCAAGATTTTGTTTTATATAATATTCACTGAAAACTAACTCTCTAGTATCAATGATATTCGTTTTATTTAAATCTTCTTTTGGCATATCTTTATTTAAAATTTGAGCAAATAATACATTTGAACTTATCTTAAACATTATCTTATTCATACA
>CAKOJO010000072.1 GCA_934090595.1 uncultured Bacilli bacterium
TCTTCCTAGATTTTGATCAAGAACTAATTTATCACAAACTAATTTATGAATTTGACAAAGTTCTTTATAATCATAATCTATATCATTGTTTTCAAGTATAAATTGCCAAGCATATTTTAAATTATTGATAGCAATTATATTGTCTACTGTTAAACCATTAACTATGCCACCATCATAAATAACTTGTGTTTCTGGATAAGTAACCCCTATTCCTTCCAAATTAGCACTTTTCCAAATGTAATCCACTATATTTCTTTTGGCAACGAATACATTTTGTTCTCTTGTTAATTCAAATTTATCTTTCACTTTATCACCTCACTTATAACTTATTTACTTGCATCTTCTTTTAATTCGTTATCTTTTTCAATAGAGTTTTCTTTATTTTTTTCTAATAAGTCTGATTTGATTCGATATCTATTTTCCCTTTCAAATATTTCATCATATTTAGAAAAATCACTTTTACTATCAAGTTTTAACTCTTTTGTTACTGGGTTATATCTATAAAGTGGAAAGTATCCAGATTCTGTTGCTAATTTTTCTTCTTTTATAGAGTCTTTCATACCAGTTTTTATTCCATGTGATATACATGGAGAGTATGCAATTATAATAGATGGTCCATCATATTCATTAGCTTCTTTTAAAGCTTTTATTGTTTGCATGTAGTTTGCTCCGAGTGAGATTGTTGCAACGTATACATGAGGATATGTCATTGCAATACGTGCTAGATCCTTTTTCTGAGTTTTTTTACCACTGCTTGCAAACTTTGCAACTGCTCCACATCTAGTTGATTTAGATGATTGACCTCCAGTATTTGAGTAGACTTCTGTATCAAGAACAAGAATGTTAACATTTAGATTATTGGCAAGAACATGATCTATTCCTCCGAAACCAATGTCATAAGCCCATCCGTCTCCGCCGACCATCCAGATTGATTTATCTTTTATATATTTTTTAAGTGGTAATATTTCACTAAAGTCTTCATAGTCAAGTTCATCATATACTTTAAATGAAACATCTTTACTATAGTTATTCAAATATTCATTAATTAATTCTTTATTCTTAGCGTTTACTTTATCTATATTTTCTCTCATTATTCTTTTTACTTTTTCTTTGTTATGAGATTCCGCTACTTTGATACCAAAACCAAATTCTGCATTATCTTCGAATAATGAGTTAGCCCAAGGTATGCTATAAGGTGTATTAGGTAGACTAGCACCATATATTGATGAACATCCTGTAGCATTTGCTATTATTAAGTTATCACCAAATAATTGAGTAAGAAGTTTTATATATGGTGTTTCACCACATCCAGCACATGCACCATGGAATTCAAATAGTGGTTTTCTAAATTGACTTCCCTTCACTGTATCAGTACTCATTACTCTTTTTTCTGATACTTTTTCTAAGTAATTATGCTTTCCTATTTCTTTATCTTTACTCTTTTCAATAGACTCCATTGTAATAGCTTTAGTAGGACACACTCCCGCACATAAAGAGCATCCAGTACAATCAAGTGGACTTATACCAATTGTAAACTTTAGATCTTGATCTTTTATTTTAGCATCTTTTAAATCAGATTTAACTGCCTCTGGTGCAGATTCCACCTCATTATTATCAAGTAAGTATGGTCTTATTACTGCATGAGGACATACGAATGAACATAGATTACACATGATACATTTTTCTTTATCATAACATGGTGTAATATTACTTATTCCTCTTTTTTCTAGTTTAGATAGTCCTGCTTCATATGTACCATCAACATTGCTTTTAAAGTCACTTACTTTTAAGTCATTACCCTTTGCATGTTCTAAATAAGAGAAAATAGTATTATCTACTTCTTCCATTTTATAATCTTGTTTTAAGTTTTCTATATTTACTTTAACTAAACTATTTCTTGCATCTTTTATAGCATTTATATTAGAGTTAACTACGTCTTCACCTTTTTTAGTAAAGTTCTTTCTTATCATTTGTTCTATATATGAAGATAGTTCATTCTCATTTAATATATTCATAAGATCTAGAATTATCATTTCCATAATTGTACTTATTTTATTTGGAATATTATTATTTCTTGCTATTTCTGATGCATTTACTATATAAAAGTTTATATTTTTATCTTTCATTGTATTAATCATTTCTATAGGTATTTCTAAGCTATCTATATTTTTTTCAGTATTTAGTAAAAATATTCCATTTTCTTTTATTCCCTTTAAAAGATCATATTTAGTAAGGTATGTATCTTTTGAACATACTACTACTTTAGGACTATCAACATAATAAGTACTTAATATTTCTTCATCACTAAATCTTAAATGACTTTTTGTAACTCCTCCAGATTTTTTAGAGTCATATTCAAAGTATCCTTGTACATATTTACTCGTGTTATCTCCCACGATTGTTAGGATATCTTTTGATGTTGTAATCATTCCATCAGATCCATAACCCCAGATTAATAATTCTTCATAGTTTTTAGTGAATTTAGTATTAGTTTTGTCAAGTGAAAGATTAGTTACATCATCTGTTATTCCAATTGTAAAATTATGCAAGTTATCAGAATCTAGGAAGTTATAGACTGCTTCGATATCATTAAGATTAGTATCTTTACTAGATAGTCCATATCTACCACTTATTATTTTTATGTTAGTATCTTTTAGTATTTCACATACATCTAGATATAATGGTTCGCCATTTGCGCCAGGTTCTTTTGTTCTATCTAGTACTGCAATTTTCTTTGTACTTTTAGGAAGTATATCTAAGAAGTATTTTTTAGAGAATGGACGATATAAGTGAACCTCGATTAATCCAACAGAGTTGTTATATTTTAAATATTCTTTTATTGTTTCACAAACTGATCCCATTGCTATTATTACATTAGTGGCATCTTTATTTCCATAGTAGTTGAATGGTTTATAATCTTTTCCTGTTATTTTATTTATTTCACTCATATAATCATTTACTATATCTGGAAGTGCTAGATAATAAGGGTTGCGTGCTTCAAATGCTTGAAAATATATTTGATCTCCTTGATTTGTTCCTTTTGTTTTAGGATTATCAATATCAAAACCTCTTTCTCTAAAGTCATTTAATGCTTTATAATCAACAAGTTTTTCTACTTTAGAAAAATCTATTACATCAATCTTATTATATTCATGACTGGTCCTGAAACCATCAAAGAAGTTTAAGAATGGTATTTTTCCTTTTATTGTAGATAAATAAGCTACATTTGTTAGATCCATTACTTGTTGTACAGATGATGATGCAAGCATTGCAAACCCAGTTGCACGAGCTGAATATATATCGCTATGATCTCCCATTATTGATAAGGCATGAGTTGCTATAGTACGTGCTGCAACATTAATAACACATGGTAGTTGTTCACCCGCAATTTTATACATATTTGGTAGCATTAATAAAAGTCCTTGACTGGCAGTATATGTACTAGATAATACCCCATTAAGTAACATACCATGTACCATTCCAATGGCTCCTGCTTCACTTTGCATTTCTACTATATCTACTACATCACCATAAAAATTAACCTCTTTTTTCGAAGACATTTCATCCATATGTTCTGCCATAGTAGATGCTGGTGTTATAGGATATATTCCTGCACATTCTGTAAACTTATATGATACTAAAGCACATGCTTTATTTCCATCCATTATTTGTTTCATTAATAATCACCTTTTCTTTCTATTATATTATATAATAGATTATGATTTTTTTAAATAGATATCTTTTGTTTGTAACGAATAAAGTTAAAAAATAGTACTTTTTCAAGCACTATTTCTCTATTATTTCTCTAATATCTTTAATATGTATACTGTTTCCATCAATAGTAATTATTTTATCACTTATTGTTCCAGCGATACGTGTATCATAGGTATTGTTATCTGTTTTAATTATTACTTTTTTATTAAAGATGTAACCATCTTTATTCATTAATTCTTTTAATTTATCTACTGGATCTGTTTTATGCCTTTCATCAAGGTTAGGAATTGATTCTTCGATGAAAGAATAATATACTTTTCTATTGTTATTTATTTTGTTACTAATATTTGGTTTAAAAATACTTGGTTTCTTTTCCATATAATCTCTCCTTGATTAATTATATGTTTTAAAGTATAAAAAATTATAAAAATATAATACTATAAATATGAAAGCAAAGTTAAATATTAATAAAAATTATCTTTATTTACTAGTATTATTCTATGTATGTAGTATTACTTCAATATATAGTTTTTCTAGCTTTTTATACTCTAATGTATTCACATTAGTAATTAGACAAACATGTTTTTATGTGTTTGGCTTTATTTTGATATTATTAATTCAAAAGATAGGTTTTGATAAAATATTAAAATACAGTATTCATATCTATCTTATTAATATCTTTCTTCTTTTATTAGTTCTTTTTATCGGCGAAGAAATTAATGGTATAAAAGCATGGTTTACTATTCCCTTTTTTGGTTCTTTTCAACCTAGTGAGTTTATGAAAATACCTTTGGTACTTTTAATTGCAAAAATTATTAGTAATGACATTAAACATAATAAGAGTGAATTCTTATTAATAATTAAAGTTATAATAGTTATATTAATTCCATCATTAATAACTTTTTTAGAACCCGATACTGGTGCGGTAATAATATATTTAGTAATTGGTTTTATTATGCTATTTACTTCAGGAATAAGTTATAAGTGGTTCATTTTATTAGGAATAGCAATACTTTTATTATCCGGATCATTTTTTTACTTGTATTTATTTAATACTGATTTGTTTATAAATATTTTTGGTAGCAATTTCTTTTATCGATTTGATAGAATACTTGATTGGCAAAACTCTAGTGGTATGCAGTTAACGAACTCTTTGATAGCTATTTCTTCTTCAGGATATTTTGGTAATGGCATAAGTAATATATTATTATATTTTCCTGAGGGACATACTGATTTTATATTTGCAAGTTTCTCTTCAATATTTGGATTATTTGGTATATTTGTATTAATAACTGCGATTGTTTTTTTTGATTTATTAATTATTAAAACTGCGAAGAAAAGTAGAAATAATACAAATAAATTAATTTGTGCAGGTTTTCTTGGAGTATTCATATATCAACAAATACAGAATATTTGTATGACCGTTGGCATTCTTCCTATAACAGGAATTACTCTTCCCTTTATATCCTACGGAGGTTCTAGTTTAATATCTTTTATGATTATACTCGGAATAGTAATGGCAATAGATAGTAAAAAATAGTTAAATTGAAACAAAAAAACTAGCAACGCTAGTTTTAAACTTCTTTAGACTGGTGGCTCCAGCGGGAATCGAACCAGCGACACACGGATTTTCAGTCCGTTGCTCTACCGACTGAGCTATGAAGCCA
>CAKOJO010000073.1 GCA_934090595.1 uncultured Bacilli bacterium
TTGTCAACAACCCTGCACTCAAAGTGCAGGGCTTGTGTTTACTGCTGAAAGCAGTTTATATGACTAAAAGTCAATTTGTTATTTTAAATGTTTTTTCTATATCATCTGTTTGATCTTCTATATATGCCTTTATTATTTCTTGTGTCACTGTTCCTACACTTCTACAAAAATACCCTGGACTCCATAAATGTTGTCCCCAATACTTTCTTTTTAATACATTGAACTCTTCTTGCAATATCTTTGAACTTCTTCCCTTTAGATATTGAACCAGTTTTGATGGCGCTATTGTCGGCGGACAACTTACTAACAAATGCACATGATTTCTTGTTATATTTCCTCGTATAATAGTTATCCCTCGGGCAACACATCCCTGCATTAATAATACTCTTAATCTTTGTGCTACTTTACCATTTAATACTTCGTATCTATATTTTGTTGTCCAAACTATATGATATTGTATATCATATTGTGTATGACTTCCTTTTCTCATCCAAATCCCCTGCCCTTGGCTAACTATTATACTACAAGACAATTAATTTGTCAGCCAGTTCTAAAAGAATTTACGCGCTAAAGCACGTGGCCTGGTACCAGGGGTTTAACATAGTCAATTAGATTAGTTACTACTACTGACACTTCTTTTTTTATATCGTCATTAGAAATAATTACTTTAGCATTTCCTTTGGTATTACTATTCATAACATCATTACTAATTGATACAACATTATAATCAGATGATTTTAATAAAATATCATTTTTACCAAGTTCAACTACATCATATTTTATTTTAGAAGTATCTTTTTCCGCTAAAAAATAAGTATCTTTTTTAACAACAATATCAAGAACTTTATTAAGTTTATACTCATTTACTATATCATTTTCTTTTAAATAAACATGATAACTACCGGAATCTTTCACTTCATACAAGCATTTTTTATTAACTACTTTTTTAAACTTCATTTCTTTTTTATTTTCTTCTTTTGAAACAGCACAATATAAATTGTCACTATCTCCAGAAACATCTAACGTAAGCATATAATCTTTATAATTATTATAAGTAACATTAGTATCTTTAAGTTCAGCAACTTCTCTATAAAAATAAAAATATAATCCAATCAAAGATAATCCAAGTATAAAAAATACAAAAGATATTACATATAATTTCCTACTCATTCTACCACCTATTATACTTAGATTATAACTTTAAATATTTAAAAAAGCAATAAAAAAAGTACCTAAGTACTATTTTTCATATTCACAAGAAGAACAAACTATCTTATCTTTCTTTTCTAAAAGAATACTATTACACTTAGGACACCTTTCATTTATAGGTTTATCCCAAAAAGCTGTATTACATTTAGGAAAATTATTACATCCATAAAATATTTTTCCTCTTTTAGTTTTTCTTTCTACTATTTTCCCATCACAATTAGGACAATCACATATTTCAATAATCTTTTTTTCCTCTTTTTTAATATATTTACATTCAGGATAATTACTACAAGCAGTAAAATCTCCATATTTACCTTTTCTAATTACAAGAGGACTATTACATAATGGACAAGATTCTCCAGTCTTTTCTGGTTCTTTCTTTTCCATTTCACTAAATGCAGTTTTTACAAGAGGTTCAAATTCTTTATAGAAACTATCAAGCATTTCATTCCATACTTCTTTTCCTTCAGCAATCTTATCAAGATCATCTTCCATTTTAGCAGTATATTCAACATTAATAATATTAGAGAAAAACTCTTGAAGCTTATGAGTAGTTAAAATACCTATTTCAGTAGGTTTAAACTTTTTATCCTCAAGTAAAACATAACCTCTTTCTTTTAATGTATCAATAATCTTAACATAAGTTGAAGGTCTACCAATGCCTAACTCTTCAAGTTCCTTAATTAGTTTAGCTTCAGTATATCTAGGTTTTGGCTTAGTAAAATGTTGCTCATCCACTATCTCATTAGCAATAACTATATTAGTATTATAATTTTCTAAATCAGGCAATATTTTTTCTTCAGTAGCCTCATAATCTTTATACACTTTTAAGTAACCATCAAAAGTTATAATAGAACCAGTTGTCTTAAACTGATAATTATTATTATTCAAAATAATTGTAGTAGTAAGAGCCTTAGCATCAATCATTAAAGAAGCAAGAGCTCTAAAATAAATTAACTTATATAACTTATATTCATCTTCAGATAAGTACTTTTTAACCTTATCAGGACTCTTATTAATATCGGTTGGTCTAATAGCCTCATGCGCATCTTGAACATTTTCTTTATTTTTAGTTTGTTTTACATAACCAACATACTCTTTTCCATAGTTATCATTAATATACTTATAAGTATTTTTAATAAACTCATCACTAAGTCTTATAGAGTCTGTTCTCATATAAGTAATTAACCCAGTCGTTTCATTTTCTAACTCAACACCTTCATATAATTTTTGAGCAATAGACATAGTCTTCTTACCAGGAAAATTATATTTATTTGATGCATCTTGTTGAAGAGTTGATGTTGTATAAGGGGGTTTTGCCTTTTTGTTTTTATCTTTTTTATCTATACTTTCTATTTCAAAAGTTTTAGACAATTTATCTAAAATATCATTCTTTTCTTTTTCAGTCTTAATTTCAATATCCTTATGGTCATATTGAAATAGTTTAGATTCAAAGTCATTAAAAATTGCAGTAATAGTATAATACTCTTCAGGAATAAAAGCATTAATTTCTTCTTCACGATCTACAATTAATTTAAGCGCCACTGATTGTACTCTTCCAGCAGACTTACCACCAGTTTTAGATTGCATTAACTTCGATAATCTAAAACCAATTATACGATCCAGAATTCTTCTTGATTCTTGAGACTTAACCAAATCATCATCAATCTTTCTAGGATGATTAAAAGCATCACGTACTTTATCTTTAGTTATTTCATTGAATACTACTCTATCATATTTATCGTCTTTTAACTTCAAAGCATCTTTCAAATGCCATGCAATTGCTTCTCCTTCACGGTCGGGATCGGAAGCTAAGTATACTAAATTACTCTCTTTAGCAAGCTTCTTTAACTCAGTTACAACACTTTTCTTACCTTTGATTATTTCATAATTAGGTTTAAAACCATCATCTACATCAACACCAAAGCCGAATTTACCAGTTGTTGCTAAGTCTCTAATATGACCTTTTGAAGATACTACTTTATAATCATCACCTAGATATTTTTCAATTGTTTTACTCTTACTAGGTGATTCCACGATTACTAAATTTTTCATGATATCACATCCCTCGTAATAATTTATACATTAATTTTTAAAATATGTCAATCATTTTTTATATGATTTTAAAACACCAAGATACTCTTTTATTTGTTATTATATTTTTCTATATAGTCTCTTACAGGTCCATATGAGTTTCTATGTTGTTTCAGTATACCATGTTTTTCTATAGCATCAAGATGATCTTTTGTAGGATATCCTTTGTTATTTTTAAAGTTATATTCTGGATACTCTTTATCAAGTTCATACATCATTTTATCTCTTGTTACTTTTGCTATGACTGATGCTGCAGCGATTGTTTGCGATTTAAAGTCTCCTTTTATAATTGATGTTGTTGGAATATCTATATCTAATTTCATAGCATCTATTAATATATGTTCTGGTTTAATACTTAAATTATTTATAGCTTCTTTCATAGCAAGTTTTGTTGCTTCATATATATTTACTTCATCAATTATATTATTGTCTATTACCCCTATTCCGATAGCTAATGCATCTTTTTTTATGATATCATAGTAATAATCTCTTTTCTTTTCGGATAATTTCTTTGAATCAGTAAGTCCTTTTAAAACATAATCTTTAGGAAGGATAACTGCAGATGCTACAACCGGCCCAATTAATGGTCCTCTTCCTACTTCGTCAACTCCAGCGATTAGAGTTATATTATTTTTATATAATTCTTTTTCATATCTCATGTTATCTAAACTACATAAATATAAATCTATTGCTTTTATATCTTTAATATCTTTTTTTCTATTTAATTCTTTTTTAATACTCATAATACTTTCTAAGTCTTGACAATAATAATTGTCTATAAGTTCTTTTTTAATATTTAAATCTAAATTACTTATTTCAAATACATCATATTTAATTGTTTCTATATTATTTTCATATATCGAGTTATATTTTTGTCTTAATCTAGAAAAAGAATCAGAACTGATAGATATATTTATATTATTTGTTTCTTTTTTTATATTGTGCATTACAAGTGATGAACCCATCGAAACAACAAACTCATTCTTATCTAATTCTAATTCATTTAGTTTATCTAGTATTTGTTCTTTATTTAACATCTTCGAATCTATCAAAAGTAATTCCTTTTACTTTGCCTTTCTTTATATCATTTATTATTATATCTATTACTTTATCATAGTCTATAAGACCACCTTTCATAAGACAACCTTTTTTTCTACCAATTATTTCAAAAATTTCATAAGAATCAGATGTGTCCAAAATACCATAGTCATCGATTAAAATATCTTTGTAGTATTTGGATAAAAAGTCTAATATGTAGACTGCTACGTCTTCGAGTGGTAATATTTCTTCTTTAATCGCAGTAGTACTTGCTAGATTAAATGCTACACGGTCTTGCTCTAACTTAGGCCATAATATTCCAGGCGAATCAAGTAATTCAATATTTTTACCCACTCTTATCCAACTAAGATTTTTAGTAACACCAGGTTTATTTCCTGTTACTGTTATTTTTCTTCCTACTATTTTATTTATTAATGTTGATTTACCAGCATTTGGTATACCTATTACTAATGCACGTATAGTTTGTTTCTTTATTCCTTTTTCTTCTTGTTTTTTTATTTTGTCTTTTAATATTTCATTACTTAAATCAAATAAATTATTAAGATTATCGTTTGATGTAAGATCACATTTAATTACTTTATATCCAAGTGATTCATAATATTTAGCAAACTTATCAGTTTCAGCCTTATCACATAAATCATACTTAGTCATTATTAATATTCTAGGTTTATTAGATATTAAATCATCTATATCTATTATTTTAGAACTATATGGAATACGTGAGTCTATTACTTCATAAATTATATCTATTACATTCAAATTTTCCTTTATTAATCTTTTAGTTTTGGCCATGTGACCAGGATACCAGTTAATATTTACTTTATTTTCAGTATTATTTTCCATAATCTTTTTTTCTTTTCTTTCTTTTCTTTTTTGGTACATATCTTTTGCCATTTTAATCTTCACCTTCTTCTATATTTAAATACAAATTTATTTCTTCTTTAATATTACTAATAATATCTTTAAAATTTTTATCTAGCATAATTCACATCCTTTCTATTGTTTTTCA
>CAKOJO010000074.1 GCA_934090595.1 uncultured Bacilli bacterium
GAAGTAAAGGAAGATACAGCCGAAGTAGAGCAGGTAAAAGAAGAAGTTGCTGAGCCTGAGCCCACGGCTGAACCTACACCAGAACCAACACCTGAGCCTACACCCGAAGCGGTAGTGTATGAGGGAATCGATATGGAATCTACATTGCCTGGAAAAGAATGGGTAGAAACTTTTGAAGGGGTAATTGAAGAACCATTACTTGTTGTCTTCAATGATGAGACTAATAAGAAAGCAATCATTGAAGATGGTGAAGAAGTAAAATACGAAGAAGGTGATACCTTTGGAGTATTTATTCCAAAAACAACAATGTTGGTAAATTGTAGTTGCTTTTATGTTGATAGTGTTAACTATTTTGATCATGTAGGGTGCTATAATGAAATTGTCCTTGAAGATAATATAATTGAGAAACTCAAAGAAGAAAATCACAAGGTTACAGAAACAGATATGGAAGTAATTGTAACGGATATGTCAACAGGTGAAAGGTCATTAGAATTAACTATTACACTTAGAATTGAAACTGATTTGTAAAATTGTACCTCTGCTTATAAAATTTATTAAGTTTTATAAGCAGAGGATTTCTTTATAAATATAACAAAGATATACAGAAATATTGACAAGGAAAACTTTAAATGATATTATGTCAAATATAAGAGTTAATAGACTCAAGTAAAACAAAAAATCGGACTTATTAAGGAGGATTTAATTATGAAGAAGAGAACAATTAAGCGGAACATTTTAAGCGTATTAGTAGTATTTGCAATGCTTATGGCAACATTACTTACGGCATGTTCTTCAGGACAGGCAACTGAAACTCCTGCAAAAGAGGAAAAAACAAAAACAGAAGTAACAGAAAAAACAACTGAAGTAGAGCAAACAGAAGAGGTTGTTACAGCTGAATCTATGGAGGAACCTACTTCTAAACCTGAACCAACACCAGAACCTACTTCTGAGCCAACACCAATACCTACACCAGATACGGAATCTACACTGCCAGGGGTCGAATGGATACAAACATTCAATGGAATTATAGATGAGCCTAAATTAGTTGTATTTAATGATTCAACAAACAAAAAAATAATATTAGAAGATTTACAAGAAGTTGAATTTGAAGAAGATGACACATTGGCTGTATATATTCCAGAGGGAAGAGGAAAAATAGTAGATGATTATTATTTCTGTTTTGATGAAGTAAATTATTATGATTCAGTAGTTACAATGCAAAAGATTCCAAGTACGATAAAAAGGGATAGGTATTCTTCAGCAGTATTTGTGGATCTTGAGTTTGATGGAAAACTTAAATCATTATATGCATATCTAAAATATATGAATTGATGGTAAAAATTTTTTTTAAAACAAGCATTTATGATTCACTTACAATTTAGCAAAGTTATCACTTAACTTTGACTCAGCGTAAATAGCCAATTACCAACTCCTTTCTTATATTAATGTTTTTTTCGTAACAGCAAAACCCCATAGGACTTATTAAGTCCTATGGGATTTTGCCGTTTATGTTTGACGCTATTTAGGACGTTTTTTTGCGTTACATTGCTTCTTTGTTCCTTTGGGGACGTTGCCTCTGTATATTTTATTCGTAACTCGCTTTTAGCTCGAACGATTAAAAAATCCTTTTGGTTAATCTGTACCTTTTGGGGTACTTCATTTTTACATATTAATATGTAAAAATCCGCTATAGCGGAAAAAGCATAAATATAAAAAATACCAGTCAAAGATTTTTATCTCTGACTGGTTAAATTTATAAACATATAATTCTATTTTTCTTCTGAGAGTTTTTCTATTTCTTCTTTGCTAAGTTGAGTGGCATCTATAATTTGTTCAATTGTCATCCCCATTTCTAACAATTTTTTTGCTATTTCTTTTCTTCCGTCTTTCTTCAGCTTTCCTTGCGGCATGATTAATAGCACTTATTCTATCCATTTCCCATTTTTCTCTTAATTCGGCTAGTCTTCTTACTTCTGCATCTCCTGTTAAATAATTCATTTCAATTCTTGCTTTTTTTAGTTTATCATTTTTTTCTTCTGCCACCTTAATCATCTCCTTATTATAATCATCTATAAATGCTAACCATTGATTTATTTTCTCGTTCATATCTGGATTTTGCTTTCTAAATTTAGGTAACTCTATAAAATACCATTTTAATCCTGTTAGCACTTCATAATCTCTATGTTTCTCTAACACTATTGCTGTCTCTGATATGTAGTCTTCTACCTTTAAGAAATTATACCCTAATATGTTTATCATTATTACTTGATTTATGTCTTCGTAATCTGTTCCTCTTTCAGTTTCTCTTGATATCACCTTTCCACTATATAATGTAGTTCTTTCTTCTATATTATATTCGTTTCTTAATTGCATTTCTATTGATATTATTGTTCCGTCTTTTAATTTTGCTTGTAAATCTAATCTTCCACCTTTTTCTTCTTTACTTAATCTTTCTAAATTCACTTCTTCTCGTACTTCTATTGATTTTATATCTTTATTCAATAGTGCATTTAAAAAGTCTATTAGAAACTCTTCATTTCCTTTACGACTAAAGAAGGTTTGGAATATTACATCATTTTTTAGATTGTATTTTTTCTCTTTTGTTTGTAATTGTAATTCTTCTTGTTTTTTATTTGCCATAGGCTTTATCCTTTCTAATTATACTAAATATATTCCTCTTTAACAATACTTTTTAGTAAATATTTATTGATTATTTACAATTTTATTGACAATAACAGACTATAAAATTAGCCTCCCTCCTTTATTCTATTTTTGTAATCTTGGATATTTTTTTAGATTTAATTTTGATTTTTAAATTTAATATTTGAAACTTGAAACTTGAATCTTTAATTTTGAATTTCTAATATTTAATCTTAAATATTTTTAGAAATAATTTTAAAATAAATAAACTAGATTATTAATTAAATTTTCTGTCTCTTCCTAAGTTGTTTTATAAAAAATAAAATTAGTCATGCAATTGTCAAATAAATTGCATGGTCTTATACTAGCATGATTTTACTTGAAAATCAAGGAAAATCGTAAGACAAATTTCGACATCCTTTTTTGAAATACTTCTAAAAACTAGGTTTATCCTTTTAAAATGGTCATACAGAAATTCAAAAAAATCCGCTATAGCGGAATTATTATAAATTACTATAAAATGAAAAAAAGTTAATAAACACAAAAAATTAAAAAAATTTTATAATATAATTACGGAAATACTTAATTAAAATATAAAAATTTACTATAAAGTATACAAAAAGTAGTTAAAATTCATAGTTTTTTAGGTTTAAAATTACATAAAATCGACAAAAAATATTATTTTGTAACATAAATTTAATATTTGATAGTAAAAATCTAGCTTCCGTAAAGCAAAAAGAGTAAATACATTTTCTGTAAAACATTAAACTATTGAAAACACAAAGAAAATATGTAAAAATGTAAAAAAATACAAAAGAGAAACACTGAAAACAGCACTGCTACTGGTAAAAAGTGGAATTATACATAAAAAGTTTAAAAAACTAAGAAAAAACATTGAAAAACAGTAAAAAATGAGGTATAATATAATATGATTGAACAATTATGTTTAAAAATATATGTAATATAAATAAATAGGAGGAAATTTCTATGTATAAAACAAGAACAAAATTACTAGCCATAGTACTAATATTCGTTATGATGTTTAGTTATTTAGGTATCATTGGGGAAGTATTCGCAAGTGGCACAATGACAACAAATCAAGCCAATGTAGAATTTGATACTTATTTTAAAGATAATGAAACAAAAACAAAGGCAGCAATAAAAACAATAGGAGAAAAAAATTACTTATACATAACCATAAAGGTAAACAATAAAGGATACCTAAAAAATATTGTAGTAGATTTAGACAATCCAAACTTTAAAGTAGAAGATGGATTTACTGCAAAAGAAGTATCAAAAATTGAAGATAACAAAATATATTTTAATCAAATAGTAAAAGGAGAAGCCGTAGAATTAGCAATTCCAATCGAAATGATAACAGCTACTAGTGAAAAGATTTCTTTATCTCAAATTTATAAAGAAAACAAAATTAAATTCACTGGTACATATGTAGATGGAGATGGAAACGAAAAACAAGCTAAAAAAGATGTTACGGTTAATTTAGCATGGACAGCAGAAAAATATCCTGAATTAAATATTGGTATTTCAAAATTTATTCCATATGAAATAAATGGAGAAAAATACCTTGTATTACAAATGAATGTTGAATCATATTTAAAAGACAATAATTTACCAGTAAAAGAAGATAAAATAGAAATTTCAATTCCAAGTATAGATGGTGTAAAACCAGAAGAAGTAAAAGTAGTAGCTAACACTACTAAAGCAACTAATGGGGATGAATCAGGTGCTAACTTCAGTTCTTCAAATTATAATTATGATGAAAATTTAGATAAAGTAACAATTATAGTAGAGAACGAAGCAAATGCACAAGGTGAAGTTTCTTGGAGTAAACAAGCTAAAGATGAATTTTTAGTAACTTGTATATACAAAAAAGAAATTACAAAATCAGTTCCAGTAACATTAGAAGCAAGTAGTGAAATATCAATCTATGAATCTAGCATTACAAAAGCAAGAAGAAGTAAATCAAGTCAAGAAAATATGCAAGACCAAATAGGAGAACTAGTAGAAACAGAAGTGACAACTACAGAAAGTTTAAGTAAAGGTCAAATATATGCAAACTATGAAACAACAGCTAAAAAAGAAACAGAATATACAGAAAATATAACAACAAATGTAGGTCTTACAAAAATAGGAAACACTGAATTATTAAACAAAGTAGAATTAAATTTAACAGGTGAAAGTTATACATATTTTAAAGAATTAAAAATATCAAAATCAAATTTTGATAAAATCTTATCTGAAGAAGGTAATATTAAAATTTATAATGGAACAACTTTAGTTGCAACAATAGATAAAAATACACAAGCAGATGAACAAACATATGTAGTAGATTTAAAAGATCTAAATGTAAGTGCTTTGAAAATAGAAACTTCTAAACCAGTAGTAGAAGGAAAATTAGAATTAAAACTAACAAAAGCAGTAAAAAATGAAATAACTTTAAGTAAAGCACAAGCAAAAGAATTAACAAAACTAGAAGAAAAAGTTACTATGACAGCTTTAAAAGATACAAATAAAGTAACTCAGAAAGCTGTAACAAAAGAAATAGCATTAATAGAGCCAACATCACAAGCAGAACTAGTAATGGATAACACAAATTTATCTACAATAGTAACAAACAAAGATGTAAAAATAAC
>CAKOJO010000075.1 GCA_934090595.1 uncultured Bacilli bacterium
ATAAATAAAAAATAAAATTTGTTCAAGTTTTCATCACTATGTGTGCCTTGAACAAAGTGAAAGGAATGTGAGGTTATGATGAAAATGAAATTAAAGAATAGTACTAAGTTAAGAAAAAGATTTAAATTAAATATAAAGTTAAATAAAAGAAATATATTTATATTTTTAATTTCATTTCTTGTTATTAGTTTTATATCTGGTATTATTTTTTATTTAAATCTTAATTTAAATGATAAAGATGTAATAAATAAAAATATAAATAGTTATTTTGTATTAAAAGATAGTTATGATTATGTATCACTTTTTTTAAAAAGTAATTTCAATAATATATTTAATACTGGTATTACATGGTTACTTGGTATTAGTATAATAGGAATAGCACTTGTTTTATTTATATTTTTTTCATCATTTTTTAGTTTAGGTTTTAGTATTAGTGCCATTATAAGTATATATGGTGTTAAAGGAATAGTAGTAAGTCTTTGTTATTTATTATTTTCTAAAATATTAGTATTATTAAATACATTTATAATTACTTTCTTTGCAATTAATATATCTATAAAGTTATTTAAAGTATGCTTTTTAAAAGATGAAATAAATATAAAAGAAGAAATAAGAAAGTATAATAAAATATTATTATTTTGTTTATGTTTATCTATAATAAGTTCTATATTTGAAGTATTTATAGATCCATTTATGATAAAGATTTACCAAATGATAATTTGACATGTATTATTAAATAGTGTATAATTTAGGTACATAAGAAATTATGTATAAAAAAGTTGGTGATTCCGACCAGAACAGGAAACTAATAAAGTGGTGATTCCGACCAGAACAGGAAACTAATAAAGTGGTGATTCCGACCAAAACAGGAAACTAAAATAGGAACTAGAGAACTAACTCTAGTTTTTTTGACATATTTTAATAATTATTTTATAATAACGTTAGAGGTGATAATATGAATAATGCTTTAAGAGTCGTAAAAGTAGATTTAGATTACTGCAACTACTTGAGAAAATTTGATAACAAAGTACCATATAATTATGGCAATAAGGATTCTAGACCATTTATAGGTGTATTATTCGAAGTAAATAATTTAAAGTATTTCGCACCACTTTCAAGTCCGAAACCTAAGCACTTAAAAATAAAAGGAAAAATTGACCTTTTAAAAATAGACGGTGGTCTTTTGGGAGTTATCAATTTTAATAATATGATACCTGTTACAGACAATAATATCGAATTAATTGATCTTAATAAGAAAACAAGTGATAGAGTAGAGAAAAAATATCTATTCTTATTAAAAAAGCAATTATATTGGTTAAATCGTAATATTGATATATTACATAATAGATCACAAAAACTTTATTATAACTATATAAATAATAAATTACCTAGTTCAATATATGAACGTTGTTGTAATTTCTCATTACTAGAAATTAAATGTAATGAATATAATAGTTTATTAATAAAAAACTGATATATAATTTTATTAATTCTAGAGAACTGACTCTAGTTTTTTAATATTGGTACTTGAAAAACATTTAAAAATATTTTATAATTATTTTAGTAATACTAAAGGAGTGTTTTTCATATGAAAAAGATGTTAGAAAAATTTAAAAAAAGTAAATCTTCACTAGCATTAGTAATACTAGCATTAGTACTTATAATCGCAGGTATTTCTTTTGCTTTATTTAGTCCTAGCATTAATTTACTAGGAAGAAGAAATATAAAAATATCTAAATGTGAACTAGATATAAACTTTAAAGAAAGTGATGAGTTAATGCTAGTAAGCAAATATCCTATATCTACAAGACAAGCCCTTGAAGGAGACTATAAACCTAAAAAAGTTACTATAACCAATAATTCTACATGTGATACAGCATATTATAAACTAACTATAAAAGATCTAATAAACTCATCTATAAATAAAGATGTAATACAATATCATGTAGTAGACAAACAAAATACAATGACGTATAAGCTGGGGGATGTAAATGAAGATAATGATGTAGGAACTAAAGATAGGGTAATTGTTTCAAGATATGTTAACAATACTTCAACAACATTTTCTAATAATAAAATAAAAGCAGGGGATGTGAATGGAGACGAAAAAATCACGAGCGAAGATTACGATTTAATTTCAAGCTATATCAATGGTTCAATAACAACTTTCCCAGCAGGAGATCCGCTTGAAGAAAAAACAACAACTAAAGAAATAATAGATGTAAATCCAGATACATTCTTAATAGAAAACTCTATTGAAAAAGGACAAACACATGAATATGAAATAATGATGTGGATAAGTAATGCTGCAACTAATAATGATATATATGTAAACGGAGATGTAACAAAACCAATAGAATATAAATATGCACTTAATATTGAGGCATATGATGAAGAACCAAAAGAAGATTATGCATTAGAATTTGCACAAGCAAATGTAGGACAAAATGGTCTTGAACAAATAACACATGAAATAGATGATACACTTCAAGTAGACAGTAGATTTGCAACAGAATATAGATATCGTGGAGTGAATGCAAACAACTATGTAACATTTAATAATGAGGTATGGAGAATAATAGGAATAATACCTACTGAAGATACAGATGGCAATGTAGAAAATAGAATTAAAATAATAAGAAATGAATCTATTGGAGAATTTCAATGGGATGATGAAACTAATAATGAACGTACATCTTATTTTCCAAATGATTGGGCATTTGCATCTTTAAATACATATTTAAACAATGATTATTATAATACATTAACTGACGAAATGAAAAATATGATAGGAACAACAAAATACTATCTCGGAGGATATGGTTGGACTACTGATGTAACAAGTGATGCAATGTGGCAATATGAAAGAAAAAAAGCAAATGGGGCAGATTGCACACTTAACAGTAATGGATATGAAATTGGTACGCAATGCTATTTTAATGAAAATGATACTATAGCACAAAATGATGCAAATAAAAAAATTGCTTTACTGTATGCAAGTGATTTTCTTTATGCACAAGCCGGTTGGATAGAAGATGTGTATGAGGAATGGCTACTTACTCAAGTCGCTGCAATTGAAGATGGGATGGGATATGTTTATGCTTATGCTCAAAATGGACTTTTTGCGCTCAATCTTACAGATCATTCCGGTATTACATTAAATACTCATCCGGTTTTAACTTTATCATCCAATGTAAAAATATCCGGAGGATCTGGTACAAGCGATGATCCATATCAATTAAGCATATAAAATTAAATATTTTTAGGAGGAAAACATATGGAAGATATAAAAGATATAGAAAAAACAGAAAATGATAAGAAATTAAATGAATATAAACCTAAGAAAAAGAAGATTAATATTATAATGATTATTATTGATATACTTATTATCTTATTAGTGGGTTACTTTGTAATTGGTTATCTTAACTTTAGTAAAATTAAAGATGGAAAAGATCCTGTGTTTGTAGTAGACACTAAAACATATAACTATGATTCTAATACTGTTATAACCGTTTATGATAATAAGATTTATAAAGTGGTTAAACAAGAAAATAAAGATAAAAACATAATATACAGTCTTAAACTTTGGTTTATGGATGATGTTAAGGTGACTGAGTAATGAAACTAAAATATGGTTTTGTTACAACTGTCAAAGGTGGTATTATAGGAATAGGTTCTGCTATTCCTTTCATCAGTTTAGGAGCTCTTCTTGCCTCAATTGATTTGTTTGAATTAGTTATTGATGCAATATGTAATTTCTTTAAGGATGTAAGAAAAAATACTTTTATACTTGTACCACTTATTCTTGGTATAGTCGTAGGCTTTTTAGCGGGTTCTCAAATCATGACCTATTTATATCCAAAATATAATTGTCAAATTGTTTTATTTTTTGTTGGTCTTATTATGGGCTCTATTCCTACATTCGCTAGTGATATTAAAAAGAATAAAAAATTATTTGGTAGTTTATTATTTTTCTTAATATTTTCTATATTTTTAGTATTTTGTTTTGTTCATAATATAACATTTAATATAAATATTAATAATTTAAGTAATACTATTATCTATGGAGTAGTAACGGGCATTGCAATACTTTTTCCTGGCTTTAGTGAACATCTTTTAAATAAATTATTTGGTATTACTTCATTTACATCATTTTTTGGTAACAATAATTTCACTTTAGTTTATGTAATTGGTGTATTTGTAGGAGTAGTTCTTGTTTGTTTTATGTTTAAGTATTTATATAAAAAATCTTTTATAAATTATATACTTTTATCATTAATACTTTCTTCAGTAGTACTCATGATACTTAGTATTACATCATTTGAATATAATTTCTTCTGTATATTTACATCTTTATTAGCATTTTTATGGGGATTTTTATTATCACGTAAAATAAGAGAGGAATAGTATGATAGATAATTACATGTTATATAGTAATTTGCCTAGTATTGATTTACATGGAATGGACAGAGTATTTGCTATTATTAAAGTAAAAGAGTTTATAATGGATAATTATAAAATGAATAATAAGCTTATTCTTATTGTACATGGTAAGGGATCTTATATATTAAAGAATGAGGTACATAAATACTTAAAATCCAGTGATTTAGTAGTATCTTATAAAGTTGATTTATTTAATGATGGTGTCACAGTAGTGGAATTAAAATAATTTTTAATTCTTTTTCTTTTTCTACAATTTTTTTAATTTTTATTTTATATAATAATATCGGTGATAGTTATGAAGGAATATTTTATATTTAATATTAAAAAGGAGTTTTATAATTTATATAAGGATAGACCTAGTGAGTTGTTTTATATTTTTAATAGGATTTATTACATGAAAGAAATAGAAAAAGAATATGGGTATAATCTATTTGAACAAGTAAGTTATTTTTATGATAAAGATTATGTTAATTCTTTTATATATAATAGATATAAGGATAAGATAATGTATTCAAATAATGGAAATGAACATATTATTAATAATTTATTTTTAAATGAAATTAGTATTTTAAAGGTTAAGAATTCTAATATAAAGATTGATACTAATTATGATAAATGTACTTTTTTAAAAGATTTAAGATATTTTAATGGAATACTTTTTGTATGTAATTTTAAAGAACAAGAGTACTTTTTTATAAAAAATGTCAGAAATTATATAAAAAATTAATAATTATTCTTGTTAAATCATATAATTTAATATACAATCTCACGTTTGACACTTTTAGTATATTAAAACCTCACAAATCCTTGTCACATAATGGTTTGCGAGGTTTTT
>CAKOJO010000076.1 GCA_934090595.1 uncultured Bacilli bacterium
CAAAATGGTACAAGTCATTATTTTGGTAATCATTTTGCTAAAGCTTTTGGTATTAAATTTACTGATAAAGATAATATTCAAAAAACTCCATACCAAACTAGCTGGGGAGTAACTACAAGAATGATCGGAGCTATTATAATGACTCATGGTGATGATCATGGACTTGTTCTTCCACCTAGAATTGCACCATTTAAAACAATTATTATTCCAATTGGTGATGTTTCAGAAAAGCTTGAAGAATTAAAGTCAAGTCTTAAAAATAATAATATTACATTTAAAGTTGATGAAAGAGATAAAACTCCAGGATTTAAATTTGCTGAAGCTGAAGTAAAAGGATATCCAGTTAGAATAGAGCTAGGTAAAAGAGATTTAGAAAATAACTTAGTTACACTAGTTAGAAGAGATACTTTAGAAAAAGTACAAGTTGCTTTTGAAGATGTGGTTTCTAAATTAAATGAACTTCTTGAAATTATTCAAAAAGATATGTTTGAAAGAGCTAAAGCAAGACGAGATAGTATGATATATGATGCTAAAACATATGATGAATTAAAGACACTTGCTACCACTAAAGATGGCGGATTTATTAAAATCAATTGGTGTGGTAATGTAGAATGTGAAAATAAAATTAAAGATGAATTTGGTATTAAGTCTAGATGCTTAATTGAAAATGAAAAGATTACTGGTCCATGTACTGTATGTGGCAAAGAAGCTAAAACAAGATTATATATTGGCAGACAATATTAAAATAAAAAATGAATAAAGCAAGCACTTTATTCATTTTTAAATGTATTGATAAATTCTTGTAAAACTGATATTACTTCTTCCTTATTATTTAGAGCAACCAAATATTCGTTATTATTAATAATATTTATTTTTCTTAAACAAAAGTCTGCAACATCATCTTCATTTGTTAAAAATAGATATCTTATGTTATTAATATTTAATTCTGCAGTAACTATATAATCTTTACCATCATCTAAAGTTACTACATCAATATTTTCATTCATCTTGATCCTCCATTTAATTCTCCTAGTAAATCTACAATTTCATCTTGTGATTTATCTTCTTTTGCATAAGCTCTAATAACTTTTTCCATTAATTTACTATAGTCTGCTAATGTAATGTTTTTACTAGCTAAGTATTCATCGAATGAACTATGCAAACATGATCTAATTTCTTCTTCTGTATAATTTTCTGGTGCTTCACCAATCATTTTACTCATATTTCTAAATACTTCATCCATAAACTCATTTTTTTTATATTCATTTAGATTACTATAGCATCCATATATCCTAGTATCAATATCGTATTCTTTATTTTCATCTAAAATATCTTTTGCCATATTATTAGTGTCATAATCCCAGTAAGGTTTTTGTTCATAAGGATTATATCCGTAATAGTCAATATTTTCACTAACAACATTACTTATAGTATCTTTAACTTCTCTTGCTTTATTTTCTGTTGCAGTAAAATCTTTCATAGCATGAGCACCAACTACAAGTCCAGCTCCTAGAGAAACAAATATAATTGCCTTTTTAGCTAAATCATTCATACCCTTAGGTTTTTGTTTACTTCTTTTTGTAACTCTAGTAGGGGTACAGTTAGTACTTTTTCTAACGACACTACCAATTCTATTATTTTTTTTAGTACCATCACTATTGTATAAAGCATTAACTGTATAGTCTAAATCATTAATATCATTTTCCATTTTATACCTTCTCTCTATATTAATTTTACCTTAAAATTATACCTTTGGCAATATTATTTTAAAAATAAATAAAAAACAATTGAATAAAATGCCAAATTATTATATAATTAATCTATGATAAAGGGAGTAGTTTTGTATGGAAAAGAAGAAACCGATTATTTTAAGTATTATAACAATTATGGTTTTTGTAGTTTTAATAGTGGGTGCAACATTTGCTTACTTTCAAGCTCAAGTTGGAGAAGGAAAGTCAACAGATGTTACTGTTAAATCGTATACTGTAGATACATTTTCGTTTACAACTGGCAATCAAATATCTTTCAGTTTAAATCAAGAAAATTTTGCAAGTGGGGCAAGTAATTTATCTGGTTCAACTTATGCAAGTGCTTTGTTAACTGCAAATAATGAAACTAATTCTGCAACAGAACATTATTATTTGTACTTGAATATAGAAAATAATTCATTTATATACTCAATAAATGAAAATACACCAGAAATAATAATGACTATTACTGATAGTGAAGGAAATGAAGTAACTAATATAGATACTTTAAGTCATGTTATAGTAACTGGTGCTGACAATAGTCAAGTTTCGGGATATGATATAACAAATAGAACTGGTTTAATTACCCTTCTTAATAATAGAGAAATAACAGCAACCCCAACAAAAGAAGAAAAATGGAATATCACAATAACATTTGTAAATTATGATGCAAGTCAAAATGCTAACGCTGGTAAAAGTATGAGTGCAAAAATAATGTTGCAAAAGAATGTGATTCCTCAAGTTGTTGGTGATGTATGTAATAATGGAGAAACTCTAGCAACATGTATAACAACATTATCAAGTAAAAGTCAATCATCACTTACAAATATCTATCATCATGATGGAACATTAGCAAATGGCATAAATGATGGTTCATATAGATATGCTGGAGCAAGTAATACAGTAAATAACTATATATGCTTAGGTTCAACAGAAAGTCCATGTCCAGAAGCAAATTTATTTAGAATAATTGGAGTATTTGGAGACCAAGTTAAAGTAATCAGAGCAACATCAATAGGAAATATGGCATGGGATAGTAATAGTTCCAATACATGGTCAACATCAAGTTTAAATACATATTTAAATGGAGAATATTTAACAAGTTTAGGAACACTTTCAGATAAAATAGCCACAACAACATGGAAAGTAGGAGGAAATACATGGGCAAATATAGCACAATCGGCGATGAATGTTGCATATCAAAATGAAATAACAAATTCAGATGCAAGTAGTTCAACAGATAAAGCTATAGAGTATAATGCAAAAGTAGGTTTAATGTATTTAAGTGATTATGGATATGCAGCAAGCCCAAGTGCATGGACAAAAATATTAAGTAGTTATGACGAAAATGATGATAATGGAACTTCAATACCAACAATAAATTGGCTCATTGGTTTGACTGAATGGACAATTACTCGTCGTTCAGAGTCTGAATCTATTGCGTTTACTGTGAATAACACTGGTCATATCTTTGATGATTTTACGAATAGCCTCAATGCGGTGAGGCCGTCCTTTAGTCTTGTGTCTTCCGTAACATATGCATCTGGCTCTGGTACTCAATCAGATCCAATAATTATAAATTAAATTAGAATAGAAAGGTGATATAATGAATAAGAAAACAAGAAATATAATTACAGCATTATACGTTGTAGCATTACTAAGTTTAGTAACTGGTGCAACATATGCATATTTTACTATGATTAGAGTGGCTCGTTTATCACCTAAACTAGAAGCTCAAACGGCAACTCTTAACTATATGCTTTTTGATGCTGGTGATCCTATAAATATTTATCCAGATACAAAAAATTTTAAAGAGGGGATGGGTAATTTATTATCAGAAACATTTGCAAGAGTATATTTAAGACATAGTGAAGGTGATATTAATGCAAGTGTAAAATATAATTTACTACTTAATATTGAAAGTAATAATTTGACTTATTCAACGGCTTTAGAAAAGCCAGAATTAATACTTGAAGTTAGAGATTATAATGGCAATGAAGTAACAAGTATTGAAGGCTTAAATTATGTGAGTGTTGTTGACGGTAAAGGAAATACCATTAAAGGGTTTGATATTACTACTGCCAAAGGTATATTTTATATAACTAAGGGTAGAGAAATAACTACAGAAACAGAGTTAACTGAAAAGTGGGATGCTAAGGTGACTTATGTCAATTTAAGTGAAAGTCAAAATAATAATTTAGGAAAAGAATTAAAGGGATATATACGTATAGAAAAGGCGGAATAATATGACTTTAGAAGAAAAGAAAAAACAATATCAAAAAATATTAGTTGAAGAATATCGTAAAACTCATTTACAAGAAACTGAAAATTTAACTGATGAAGAAGTTGCAATAATGAATCCAATTACTGATGTGGAATTTGAAATGTTTATTAGTAATGAACTTCAAAGTATTAAGCTTGAAATATTAAAATTACTTGAAGACATTAAAGATACTGAGAAAAGTATAAATGATCCAAAAGTTCATTATCAAGCTAAAACTGAATATAGAAGTGATATATCTTGTGATAATAGAAAGATTGAAGAATTAAGAAAAAAATATGATAATTTGAAACGTATTTTATTAGAAAGAGAAAATAAAGATGAAAGAAGTAGATAATTTCCTACATTATTTAAAAAAAGAATTAAATTATTCAGATTATACTATTAAAAATTATCAGTTAGATTTAACTGATTTTTTTAAGTTTGTTAGTAAAAGTAATATAGATTTTTTGAATATAGAAAATATTCATGTAAGAGGATATCTTAAGTATTTAGATACATGTAATTTAAAAAATACTACTATATCTAGAAGAATAAGTGCTCTTAGAACATTTTATAATTATTTACTTGAAAAAGGATTTGTTAAAAGTAATATATTTTTAAATGTAAAAAATCCTAAATTGGAAAAGAAACTTCCTAATTATTTGAATTATACTGAAATAGAAGAATTACTTGCATCTATTGATACAAGTAGTTCTGAGGGATTAGAAAGAAGACTATTAGTTGAAATGTTTTATTCAACTGGTTGTCGGGTTGGGGAAATGGTAAATATTAAAATAAGTGATATTGATTTTTATAGTAAAACTATTAAAGTAATGGGTAAGGGAAGTAAAGAAAGAATTGTATATTATGGTGACTATGCAAGTAAGTATTTGGAAGATTATCTAAAAAATAAAGATAGAAAAGGATATTTATTTACAAATAAAAGGGGAGAAAAATTAACTATAGAAGAAGTTGAGTATATTGTTAGGGATATTATGAAACATATTTCTATTAAGACTCATGTTACACCTCATACTCTTAGACATACATTTGCAACTCACT
>CAKOJO010000077.1 GCA_934090595.1 uncultured Bacilli bacterium
TGATGCGTATACATTTTAAAAAAGGATTAACAAAATTAGCAAAAACACTTGCAAAAATCATATATTTATAGTATATTATTGTTGTTCCATTTCTTGGATAAATGAAAATCCTTATTTATCTAGGTTCTGGTGAAAATATATAAGGAGGTAAATAAAATGGCTTTAAGTGTAGAAAAGAAACAAGAAATCATTAAAAACTTCGCAAGAGGTGAAAAAGATACAGGTTCTGCTGAAGTACAAATAGCAATCTTAACTGAAGAAATTAAAAACTTAACAGAACACTTAAAAGAACACAAACACGATTACCATTCTAGAAGAGGTCTTTTAAAGAAAGTAGGACAAAGAAGAAGTTTACTTAACTACTTAAAAAATAAAGACGTTACTAGATATCGTGAGGTTGTTAAAAAATTAGGATTAAGAAAGTAGGCACTATTTTTTAGTGTCTTTTATTTTAGGAGGAATATATGAAAAAAACATTCGAATACGACTTTCGCGGTCGTAAGATAATAGTAGAAGTAGGACAATTAGCAAAACAAGCAGCATCATCTTGCTTAGTAAGATATGGAGATACAGTAGTATTAACCGCAGTAACAAATGGAAAAGAACCAACCACTGGAGACTTCTTTCCACTTATGGTATTATATCAAGAAAAACAATACTCAGTAGGTAAAATACCAGGCGGTTTCATAAAAAGAGAAGGAAGACCAACAGAAAATGCAACCCTTGCTGCTCGTCTAATCGATAGACCAATTAGACCACTATTTAAAGAAGGATTCAAAAACGAAGTACAAGTAATAAATACAGTACTATCAGTAGACACAGCGAACTCACCAGAAATGACAGCACTATTTGGATCAAGCCTAGCACTATCAATAAGTGACTTACCATTTCTAGGACCAATCGCCTCAGTAGTAGTAGGAAGAGTAGAGGGAAACTTTGTAATAAACCCAACACCAGAACAACAAGAACTAAGCGATATCTATCTTACAGTCGCAGGTACAAAAGATGCAATCAATATGGTTGAATCATCAGCAAAAGAAGTATCTGAAGAAGATATGCTTGATGCATTAATGTATGGACATGAAGCAATCAAAGAATTAATAGCATTCGAAGAACAAATAATCGAAGAAATTGGAAAACCTAAAAAAGACTATCCAATCATTAAAATAGATGATGAAATAAACTCAAAAGTAAGAGACATGATTACTGTTAAAATGCTAAATGCCATTCAAATTGAAGAAAAACTAGCACGTCAAGATAAAATAGACGAATTAAAAGAAGAAGTACGTGAAAAATTTAAAGAACTATATAAAGATGATGAAAACCTAAACGATATTATAAAACAAGTAAACGAAGTACTCGAAGCAATCGAATACGAAGAAATAAGAAGACTAATAACAGAAGAAAAAATTAGACCAGATGGAAGAAAAGTAGATGAAATTAGACCATTATCATCTGAGGTAGATATCTTACCACGTACACACGGATCAGCACTATTCACAAGAGGACAAACACAAGTACTTAGTATTACAACACTAGGTTCAATAAGTGAATATCAAATACTAGATGGACTATCAGACGAAGAAGGAAAAAGATTCATGCATCACTATAACTTCCCACAATTCAGTGTCGGAGAAACAGGAAGATATGGTGCTCCAGGAAGAAGAGAAATAGGACACGGTGCCCTTGGAGAAAAAGCCCTATCACAAGTTCTTCCATCTGAAGAAGAATTCCCATACACAATAAGAGTAGTATCCGAAGTATTAGAATCAAACGGTTCATCCTCACAAGCTTCAATATGTGCAGGATGCATGTCACTAATGGCCGCAGGTGTACCAATAAAAGACATGGTCGCAGGAATAGCCATGGGATTAATAACAAATAACGATAAGTATACAATCCTAACCGATATACAAGGAGCAGAAGACCACTTCGGAGACATGGACTTCAAAGTCGCAGGAACTAAAAAAGGTATATGCGCTTTACAAATGGATATCAAAATACAAGGAATTACAAAACAAATACTACAAGAAGCATTACAACAAGCTAAAAAAGCAAGATTTGAAATCCTAGAAAACATGAAAACAGCAATAAGTGAGCCAAGAAAAGAATTATCACCATACGCACCAAAAATAAAACAAATGAAAATAAAAGAATCACAAATAAAAGATGTAATTGGACGTGGTGGTGATGTAATAACAAAAATTATTCAAGACTCAAGTAACGTAATAAGCGTTAATGATAAAAATGCCATTAAAATAGACATCGAAGACGATGGAAGAATAATTCTATACCACAGTGATTATGCTGTAATAGACAAAGCAATAAAAATGATCGAAGACATAACAAGAGAAGTCGAAGAAGGACAAATATACACTGCTAAAGTAGTAAAAGTTGAACCATTCGGATGCTTCGTTGAAATATGGCCAGGTTGCGAAGGACTAGTACACATCTCTAAACTATCAAAAGAAAGAGTAGAAAAAGTTGAAGACGTAGTAAAAGTCGGAGACGAAATAGTAGTAAAAGCAATCGGAACAGACAATAAAGGAAGATTAAACTTCTCAAGAAAAGATGCAATGTAATCTTTTCTTTTTTTTGTAAACAAAATGTAAACAAACGTAAAAAACACATGTAAAATATACATTTTTTTCATTTTTATTAAGGAATCTCATAATAATATGCGTTCAATATATACGAGAGGTGATAAAATGAAAAAAATTTTCATAACAATATTGCTTGTTTTAATACCACTAAATGTACAAGCAATAAATAATCAAAAAACATTTAGTGAAACAAAACTATGCAAATACTATAAAGAAACTAAAGTATTTACAAACTACACAATCGAAGGAGAAAACCCTAAAGAATATCCCTTCAAAAGCAATGAACAAATTAAAAAAGAATATGAAACAGAAATAAAACCAGAAGAAAAACCAAACAGAATAATACAAGAAGAAACATATAATAACTATAATCCAATAAAAAAAATAAATAGAATAGTAACAAGATACGATATGGTTGGACTAGTCTATGAATTAGAAATCTATGAAAAAGATCAAAAACTAGACTATACACTATCTTCAAACAATGATAACCAATATAAACATATAAATGACAATCAACTAAATCTATATGATAAAATAAATCTCAATTTTATAGATATCAATCTATCACACGAAGTAAATCCATTAGATATAACTATAAAAATATACTTACGTAGATATTTTGATACTTTAGACATTTATACATACTTATTTCCAAAAGAATACACAAAAAAATTTAACGTTATAGAAATAAAAAAAGAATATGATTACATAAATAATAGTAAAAAGATAACATTCGAAGATGATTACGAAGTAAGACCATATGAGATAAAAATAACACAAGAAGACATAAAAACATATAAATATAGCGATGAAATAATAACAACACAAGAAGAATCAGAAACACCACTATATAACAAACTACCAAGTACTACAAAATATAAATATCAAGATACATTATTTAAATACTACAAAATAGAAAAAGAATACCAAGAAGGATACCATAAAACACTCGATGGGTACATAAAAGATGAAACAAAATGTATTAATCCATTTCCAGAACAAAAAAATAATATATTTGAAAAAATACCAGTAACAAAAAAGTTACAATCAAGTATTAAAATAGACACCAAAGAAGAGAAAACAGATACAAATACAAAAGAAATAACCGATACTAGTAATCTATTAGTATACAAAAAACAAATAAATACTAAAAAAGAAAATAATTTGTCGTACAAAGAATCTAAGACAAAAACAAAAAACAACAAAATATTATACATACTCCCTGTTATAATCTTAAGCATAATATTCCTATTAGGATATTTACTATATAACTTATTAAAGGAGAGATAAAATGTATAACATTGATATGGAATTTGTAAAAGGCATATTCATCATAAGACTAAGTGGAATATTCAACAAAAATGCTTGTAACCAATTAGAACAAGATCTAGATCAATTAATAATAAAAAATGGTATAAAATATTTACTAATTAACCTAGAAAGCATTAAAAAAATAGATGCAAAAGCAA
This sequence comes from uncultured Bacilli bacterium, assembly GCA_934090595.1. Taxonomy (GTDB): domain Bacteria; phylum Bacillota_I; class Bacilli_A; order RF39; family UBA660; genus JAEDJI01. The sequence goes on from CAKOJO010000077.1 coordinate 4,076, forward strand.
TAGAAATAATCTTTGATAACTATATGAAACTGTTAAAAAGAAATGGAAAACTAATAATATGTGGAATAAATAATCTATTTGAAAACAATAACATAATAACAAACAATCTATTACAAATAAAAGAAGAACAAGAAGTATTTGATTATGTAACACTATGATAGATTTAAATGAATTAATAATACAAAATGAACCACTAATTTATTCCATTATAAATAGATACAAAGAATATTTCGACATTGAAGACCTATATCAAACCGCCGTAATTGGACTAATAAATGCCTATAAAAACTATAAAAATGATAAACAAACCAAATTCTCATCATATGCCTATTTCTACATGAAAGGAGAAGTAAAAAAATATATAAGAGAAAGCAATACATTAAAAGTAAGCAAAGAATTAATAAAACTAAATACATGTGTAACAAAAGCTAAAGAAATTCTATATCAAAGATTAAATAGAGAACCAACTGATTTTGAATTATCACTATTCTTAGAAATAGATGAAACTCAAATAACAAATGCTAAACTAGCCACCGCATTAGTGGAATCTCTAGATAACGACATTGAGGATAATCTATACAACAAAACAGGATACATCCAAAAAGAATACGAAGGAGAAATACTAGATCTAAAAACAGAAATAAATAATCTAAAAGAACTAGAAAAACAAATAATAATATCAAGATACGAAGAAGGTTTAACTCAACAAGAAGTATCAAAACTATTAGGAATAAATCAAACCAAAGTATCAAGAGAAGAAAAACAAATATTACAAAAATTAAGAGATAGGTTGACATAACCTATTTTTTGTATGAAAAAATATAAAAAAACCATAATAAAAATGGTGACTAACTATTAAAAGTCAATAGTAAAATTGAAATTCTTGATAGTTTGTTATAAATTGGAAATTATCCCAT
>CAKOJO010000078.1 GCA_934090595.1 uncultured Bacilli bacterium
GACTCACTAATCAAAATGTCTCCGAAAAAGGTTGTCTATGTTTCCTGCAACCCCGAAACATTGGCAAGAGATTTAGCTTACCTAACCCAAAACAGCCCCTACAAAACCCAAAAAATCCAACCCGTAGATATGTTCCCCCACACAGCACATGTGGAGACGGTCTGTTTGATGTCAAGGGTCGAAGGAAAATAGCCGCAAAAGCCCAGTAATACTGCGATTTTCGGGCAATCGGGCAAATTTGGCATCGGGCAGGCAAAACGCTTCTCGGTAAATTATCCAAAGGCAAATCGGCTCAAAAAGTGTGATAGTTGAGTTGCCACGATAGATGTCACTATGTTGAGTTGCCAAGTTAGATGTTGGGGAGTTGTGGCTGTGAGATAGATGTCAGTAGAAAATCAGAATTTAAGAGGACAATTATATGGCAAACAAATATGAAGTAATAGATGAATCAACATGGGAACGAGCTATGCACTGCATGGTTTTCCGGAACAGTATAGAACCGGCATTTTGTGTGACTTTTGAAGCCGACGTTACTGAATTCAAGAACAAGGTCAAGGAGGAAGGCTTGTCTTTTACCTTGGCAATGGTCTATGCAGTCTGTAAGTGCGCCAATGAAGTCGAAGCGTTAAGATACAGATTTTTGGATGGAAAAGTCGTGCTTTACGAGAGAATTGATACCGCTTTTACCTACCTTAACAAAGAAACAGAATTGTTTAAGGTTGTCAATGTTCCGTTCATAGAAAATCTTTCGGAATATGTGGCGTTAGCGACAAAGACAGCTGAGGAACAACAGGAGTATTTTACCGGCCCTCTTGGAAATGATGTGTTTCAATGTTCGCCCATGCCGTGGGTGACTTATACGCATATTTCGCACACTAACTCCGGAAAAAAGGACAATGCGACTCCTCTGTTTGACTGGGGAAAATACTATGAGAAGGATGAACGTGTCTTGATTCCGATTTCAATTCAGGCACATCATTCTTTTGTTGACGGGATTCATATAGGGCAGTTTGTTGATGCTCTGCAAAAGTTCTTTGACGAATATTAACATGCTGCAATAGATTAATGTATGAAATACTGCCTGCGCTGATGAAGAAAGGGACAACATGAAACTGAAGAACGTACTGATCGTTGTAAAAGACATCGAGAGAGCCAGACAGTTCTACCATGATCTGTTCGGCCTTGAGATGATCCTTGACAATAATGGAAATATGATTATGACAGAAGGGCTGGTGCTGCAGGAGGAAAAATACTGGAAAGAGTTCCTTGGAAAAGGTATCATTCCGGAGAATAACTCCTGTGAGCTCTATTTTGAGGAGTCTGATATTGAAGGATTCGTAGAGAAACTTGAGAAATATTATCCGGATGTGAAATATGTGAATCGACTGATGACGCACAGCTGGGGACAGAAGGTCATTCGCTTCTATGATCCGGACGGCAACTTAATTGAAGTGGGAACACCGATGTAGTATGAGGAAAAGATATGGCTTTTGATTATAAAAAAGAATATAAGGAATTTTACATGCCGAAGAACACTCCGTCCATCGTGACAGTGCCGAGCATGAACTATATCGCGGTTCGAGGTCATGGCGATCCGAATCCGGAGGACAGTGAATATAAGCAGGCGATTGGACTGTTGTACGGCATTGCTTTTACGATCAAGATGAGCAAAAAGGGCGATCACCAGATTGAGGGATATTTCGATTATGTAGTCCCTCCGCTTGAAGGCTTCTGGTGGCAGGATGATGTCGCCGGGATCGACTATGCACGCAAAGAAAACTTCGAGTGGATTTCGGTCATTCGTTTGCCCGATTTCGTCACAAAGGCTGATTTCGAATGGGCGGTCGAGGAGGCTGCTAAAAAGAAAAAGACAGATTTCTCAAAGGTCGAATTTCTGACCTATGATGAGGGATTATGCGTTCAGTGCATGCACATCGGTTCTTATGACAATGAGCCTGCAACGGTAGCGTTGATGCATGAGTTTATGGAGCAGCAGGGCTATGTTCTGGATATTACAGAGCAGCGTTTGCATCATGAAATTTATCTGAGTGATGCCAGAAAGGTTGCACCAGAAAAGCTAAAAACAGTGATCAGACACCCGATACGGGAGAGGTAGGATTATGGCATCAAGCAAAGAATATCAGGATTTCATATTAGAGCAGTTGTCTGAACTGGACGATGTATCTTACCGGGCGATGATGGGAGAATAGGCCAGACAATAATGGAGGTGAAAAGGTGAAACGCTGCATTGTAGCAACCGATATAGTCGCTTAATAGATATCAAGACATGGAGGATTATGAAATGACTATATCGGAGAACAAAATATACCCGCGAACAGGTGATACCCAAACGGTATATTTGAAAAATGTAATCACGGAATCTGGCATAGAGATTGGTGACTACACAATGTATAACGACTTTGTGAATGATCCACGGGACTTTGAGAAGAACAATGTTCTGTATCACTATCCGATTAACGGTGATAAGCTGAAGGTAGGTAAATTCTGTTCGATTGCCTGTGGAGCTAAGTTTCTGTTTACCAGTGCGAATCACAAAATGCACTCAATTTCCACGTATCCATTTCCAATATTCTTTGAGGAATGGGAATTGGATGTAACAAACATTACAAGTGCATGGGATAACAAAGGTGATATTGTAATCGGCAATGACGTTTGGATTGGCTATGAAGCCATAGTTTTGTCTGGTGTTACGATTGGAGATGGAGCGATTATTGGTACGCGGGCAGTTGTCACCAAAGATGTACCGCCTTATACAATTGTTGGAGGCATCCCTGCCAAGCCAATAAGAAAGCGATTCTCAGATGAAGTGATTTCCAAGTTGCTGGAACTTCAATGGTGGAATTGGCCTGAAAACAGGATCAAAGAAAACATTGATGTAATTCAGTCAGGTCGAATTAAAGACTTGAAATAGCAGAACTAAAATTAGACAGACCAAGGCTCCTCACTACTGATTAAGTTCAGTGGCGAGGAGTCTTTTTATGCTTCGATATCGATTGTAACCCCGGACTTGAATTCCACGGTGAAGTGGTCGGCGAAGACGGTGATCTTCTCAATGAGCTTTTTTACCAGAGCCTCATCAAACTCTGTGATGTCGGTTTCCTGACCGGCGATGAAGTCCTGCAGCTCCTTGAAGCTAAGGTTAATATCGGACAAGGCACTCTTAAATTCCTTTTCACCTTCAACACCAAGCTTGATACCAAAGCTGTCTGCCATTCTGTCACCTCCTTAAAAGGGCATAAAAAAAGAGCCTTATAGGCTCTGTGCTAAATGCATATTAAAAGGAGCAACCTTTCGGTTACTCCTTGAGTACGATTATATATTAGAGTTATTTATGCTACGAAGAATCTTTCCAATTGTCATTCCTTCTGCATCTTTAACACCGGAATTTGAAAGCTTCATGAACTTTGGATTTATTCCAGGATTACTATTTTCAGAACCAGCTTCTCCTTCTATCTCTGCTGCTGCAGGATGAAGTGAATTGTATTCTTTTATTATATAGTTTACCTCTCGTGAATCATCATATTTCCCTTCATAATAGCCAGCCCAAAATTTACAATTTTCATCAATCCAAATAATAAAAGTTTTTCCAAAACGATTATAATATAATTTTGTTTTCCCTGGAATTATATATTTTTTTCTCATTAGATAAATGATTGTATCTTTTGTATCAAGTCGTGAATCGTTAATGGCGTTTTTGCCCAAAGGTTTTAATATAGCATTATTTATGTATTCTTTATATTTATTAAAGAATACATAAATAACAGACTCTTTGTCTCTATCTTTCTTATCACTCATTGTTTGACGAATTTTAGATATTATCTCTTCATGCTTTTTAAAAATATTTTCAGACAAATCCTTATTTGCATAAGCCAACTGGGGATCAGAAAATGGATTAGAGATATCCAATGCGTATTGTTTCAACACACTTTTTGTATCTTCTAATTTTAATTCTTCACACTTTTCATATGCTGGTTTTATCACTTCATCAAGCAAATCTTGATATGTAACATGAATAAAATTTTTATTTTCCAAAGAAGTATCTGAACTTGCCTTTAAAAGAACATAAACTCTTTGACTATTTTTATATTTTTCTTCATTTTCGCAAGAATCAAAATATACATCTGACTGTGGTTTATCATTTTTGGAATTTTCACTAGCTTTAATCTTATTTTCTATAACTAAAGTTAAAGACGTACTTGTACCTAAAATGTCCATTCGACCTTTATTATCTGTTTGATCTTTAGCTGAAGACTCTTTTTTAAATTCCATATTCTCAACATCTGTTTTATCAATATTAAGTTCTTCGCACTTACTTTCAACTAAATCCAAAAATTTTACTAAAGGAAATTTACCTAGTCCGTGGTTTTCATTAGGATCAAGTAGCCAACATACAAAATTACTATGCCATTCTTCTCTTCTTTTATCTCCCATTATAGTAAAACAATTTGGTGTTTCATATAGTTTCCTTAACTCTATGAAGTCATTATCATTTTCTAAATCGTCAAGCATATTTTTGATTTCAACAGTACTTATTTCTGACATATTTATCTTTCCCCCTATAATTTCAAATAAGTTACATTTAGTATATCACACAAATAAAATATATGCAATGAAAATATTATATGTCAAAAGGAATAACATCATCATCGTCAAACCAACTTTCTTCTGCAATAGTTCCGTTAAGTTCAAGAACTCTTTGTACAGTTTCATTTTCTTCT
>CAKOJO010000079.1 GCA_934090595.1 uncultured Bacilli bacterium
AATGACCAAATTTAAGATTTCATCACAAAAAAAGAACCAATTTTTAAAATTGATTCAATTTTTTATCATTAAGTTAGAAAAAGTGTATTGTGAGCACACTTTTCGTGATTCAAATCTTAATTTTATATAGAATTGCACTTTTTTTAAAAAATTACAAAAAAAAGACTTCGAAAATGAAGTCTTACATTAATTATTCTTTCTTTTTATAATCACTATCGAAGAAATACCTCCAACAATAAGTAATGTTCCTATTACAATAACCATTTTATTATCAAAAACCCCAGTTTTTGGAACATCAGGAACTATTTCCTCTTTATCATTAACTATATAGATACCACTACCTTCATAAACAGAATAATGCCTATCTTCATCTGATGTAATAGTAACAATACCACTCTCATCAACATTAAAGTTAAATGATAAATTAACATCAACATAATTTTTAGGAGGTTCTACTTCAATAAACTTATAATTTCCTGATTTCATATTCAAAGTATAATATCCATCTTCCATAGCAAATTCAGCTACCTTATTACCTTCTTCATCTACTACTCTATACTTACCACCAGTAATACTTTCTTTACTAACACTATCTTGTTTTAAGAACAACACTGATCTTCTTAAGTTTTCAACCTTTTTAGAAACACTTTCCTTATCTAAAGTAATCTCTACTAATTCATCATTTAATATATAAATATCTCCAGTTTCAAGTTCCTTTAAATAATACGTATCAAATAATAAATTAGAAACCTCAGCTTTACCATTGTCATCAGTAGTAAGAATATCAATTTCATTACCATCCTTATCAGTAGCACGACTAACTTTATCAGATTTTAATAACTCAAACTTAACACCCTTAATAGGTTTTTCATCACTAGCATCAACTTTTTTAACAATAACTTTACCAGTATCAGGAACAATCTTTTTATTTGAAACAACAATAACATTAGTAGTATCCGCAAGTAAGCACTTATCATTTAACGTATACCCATCTGGTGCAGAGAGTTCTTTTATATAGTAGGTTTTTGAATCATCTACTACAAAAGATAAAGAACCATATCCATCAGTTTTACCCTTATTATTACCGACAAAATCAGTAACACTAACACTACAACTATTATCACTATAAAGTCCAAACTCTACTCCAGGTAAAACAACACTATCATCATCGCTATCTACTTTTAAAATATCAATACTTCCATAAGTAACTTCTTTTGTATCAGAAATAGTAATACTTCCTCCGACTGTTGCAGTATGGCAATCACTATCTTTAGTATATCCATCTGGTGCTGAAACTTCTTTTATATAATATGACTGTGAATCATCCACTTCAAATGAAGCAATACCATCACTCGAAGTAGTAACATTAGTTACACTATTCTTATCATAATAAGGAATTCTACATGATTTATCCAAAAATATTCCAAATGTTGCACCACTAAGTGTTGCATTAGTAGCCTTATCAACCTTTTTTACATCTACTTTTTTATAAGTCTTATTCTTTTCATTTTCCATTGTAATAGTAGTATCCGCAACTAACTTCTTACATGAACTATCCATAGTATATCCAGCAGGAGCACTAAGTTCTTTAGTATAATATGTCTTTGACTTATCAACATTAAATGTTGCAATTCCAGAGGCATCAGTTATCTTTGTACTATTACCATCAGCATCTTCGGTAGCATTACTACAACTACTATCTGAATATATACCAAACGCTGCACCACTAAGAACTTTACTCTTATCATTTTTATCAACTTTCTTTATACTAACATCTGCATACTCAATTTCTTTTACATCATTTTCTACTGTAATAGTTCCACCAATAATACCCACTCTACAAGTAGAATCAAGTTGATAAGTAGGTGGAGCTTCAATTTCTTTTACATAATATGTCTTTGACTTATCAACATCAAAGAACGATAAACCACTCTTACCTGATTTAGATTTATATTTACCAGTTCTATCAAAAGCTAAATTAGTACAATTACTATCTGAATATAAAGCAAATACTGCTCCCTCAACTGGTACAGAGTTATCACTCTTATCAACCTTTTTGATATTTATATAATCATATTGAGGAAGTAACTCTTGTTCCTCATTTTCAAATGTAACAGAACCACCTGGTGCAATTTGTCTACAAGAAACAATATCATTTTCATAACCTGATGGTGCCACTACTTCTTTAACAAAATATAATTTAGTAGATTCAAGCACAAACGTTAAAGTACCATCTGCCCCTGTTTCTAATACATCTTTACCATTTACATCAGTAGTAATAGTCTTACAAGTAGAATCAGAGAACAATCCTATTTTAGCACCACTAAGACCTTCCCTAGTAGTTTTATCAACTTTCTTAACAGTTGATTCTTTATAAGAATCATTTTCAATAACCATCTTAGTTCCAATAGAAGCTCTCATACATACTGAATTAAGTGAATAGCCACTTGGAGCACTTAACTCTTTTATATAGTAACTTGATCCTCTTTCTACTCTAAATGAAATAATACCACTATCACCTGTTGTTTTTTTATTAATTCCATCAGCATCACTAACTAAATCATTACAATTACTATCACTATAAAGACCAAACTCTGCTCCAGATAAAGTTTTACTACTATCACTCTTATCCACTTTTTCTATATCAATAGTATCATATTCTGGTTCAACACCAATTTCTGTATTAGTAAATGTTTCATAAACATCATTTTCTTTTACATCAACTCTTCTACATTCATTAGATGATTGATATCCATCTGGTGCAGATGTTTCTTTTACATAATATGTTTTATTAGGTTCAACAACAAATGCTAAACTACCATCTTCACTAGTAGCACTATCTATTCTAGTAGAACAACTACTATCACTATAAAGACCAAATCCTGCTCCACTTAAATATTTACCATCATCACTCTTTTTAATAATTGCAAGTTCTACTTTACCAGCTTCTTTAGGTATTACTGTTATACTAGAACTAGCAGATTGACTAGCAGACTTTTTAGCATTTACAGGAGTAACCCTTCTAAAACCAACACGTTGTTGTGCTGTAATTCTTTGTTTACTTTTAAAATCAGTAACAGGAACATAAGCAATAAGTTCATACTTATTATAAGTACAACTGTTAGTATACACATTAGATTTCAAATGAAGTTTAGTACTAACAACTTTATTTATAGAATCTTTAGGAATCTTAACATATAAAGTACTAGCACTAGTATTAGTAACACTTCTAGTACCACTAAGACTATCAGTTATAATAGCACCACTAATTGAAGTAGTTAAACTAGGAGTATAAGAACTAACTTTACCTTTCATACTAACACTTGCTTTATAAACAAAATAATTTTCATAATCAGATTGTTTAGTAGTACTCAAAGAAATAGTATTACCCTTATCAATCGGAGTATCCTTTTTACTACCACCACAATCACTCGATACATAAGGCTCATCACAAGCAGTATTTAAACACTTATCACTTGGAGTATGACATTTAGATTGAATATATCTTATTCTGTTATGCCTATTCTTTTCATCAGTACCTGTATACTTATAAAAAGCACAAGCAGGACCACCACTTATGGTTGCATCATACATAAGTCTACTGCTAACCGGAGCAGCAAAATCTTTATTCAAACAATATAATCTATAATTACCAACAGAACCAGTATATGACAATTCATTAATAGTAGTACCTTTAGTACCAAAATCAGATTCATCAGTGTTAGTACAATAATTAACACTTTCTTTTGCTAAATGAGTAAAATGCTCACCAGTTGCTTCATCAGCATCATTACCCCATTTCCAGTCATTTAATAAATTACCATTATTCGAAGTAGTACACTTACCATTATAACCAGCATTAACACTAAATGGAATAAAACAAATACAAATTAAAAATATAAATAATAACTTCTTCTTCATACTAATAAACCCCCTTTATAAAATCATTAAATCTATTAGTAAAATCCTTTTTTTCAGAATCAGTCCAGTAATTATCCGGAGTATCTCCATCAATAGTAAGTGAAGTCTCACTATCATAATATACAACCTTTCCATTCTTTAAATACAATGTATATGGAACACGCAAAACCTCTTTACCATTATCATCTAAATGTAAAGTACCAGTAAGTAGTTTAATAAGGTTTTTATATTCATCACTCGAAGTAGAAACATCATTAATTGGTACATAATATAATTTTTTTATATCACTTTTTTTAGAAACAGAATCAAGTAGTTTAGCATAACTACTACACCAAGAATTATCCTTATCACAAAAGAATACTACTCCAGTAAAATCAGACTCTAATACAGAAGATATATCAGTATAAACAAACTTGTTATTAAAAGATACCCCATACTCTCTTTTAAACTTCATAGAATCACTAAACATAAATAATACAAATGAAATAATTACAACAACTGCAACTATAATTATTATAAATAAAGTCTTCTTATCATAGTTTTCTAGTCTCATACAAACACCTCTAGTATAAATATACCATTTTTTTATAAAAAAATAAAGAAAAAATCCCTAGATAACTAGAGATTTTGGTTGTATAATTTTTAGTGTGTGTAATGTGTAAAGCATTATATACACTTTTTTATAAAATAAAAGACATATA
>CAKOJO010000080.1 GCA_934090595.1 uncultured Bacilli bacterium
GATAAGGTAATGGAAAATGTTGCAAATAAGATAACATCACTATCAATGGATGATTATATAAAAGGATACTATATAAAGGAAGAACAAGATGAATGGATGAGAAATGTTGATATAGCTGATGCTAGGAAAACTGGCCTTAAGGAAGGTGAGAAACTTGGCTTTGAAAAGGGAATAAATCAAACTAAAATAGAAACTGCTAAGAAAATGAAAGAGGAAAATATACCATTAGATATAATAGTAAAAATAACTAGTTTAACTAAAGAAGAAATAGAAAAATTGTAATATATAAGCCTGGTAATTTTACCAGGTTTTATAGTGTATGAATATAAAATTACGTAAAAAAGTGTAAAGACTTTGTACTTTTTTAAATTCTTATGATATAATTTCTTATGGAATAGAAAAGAATTAAGATAAGGAGATGATTTTATTATGGCAAAATATGATGAATCATCAATTAAAATATTAGAGGGTCTTGAGGCCGTAAGAAAAAGACCTGGTATGTATATAGGTTCGACAGATAAAAGAGGACTTCACCATTTAGTATGGGAAATAGTTGACAATGGTATTGACGAAGCTATAAACGGATATGGTAATCATTTAAAGGTTATTATACATAATGATGGTTCTGTGTCTGTAGCAGATGAGGGCCGTGGGGTTCCTGTTGGAAAGCACGAATCTGGTAAATCTACTCCTGAGGTAATTTATACCGTTTTACATGCTGGAGGCAAGTTTCAAGAAGGTGGTTATAAAGTATCAGGTGGTCTTCATGGTGTTGGTGCATCAGTTGTTAATGCCCTTTCTAAATGGATGCGTGTTACCATATGCCGTGATGGTGGAAAGTATGAGATATCCTTTAAAGATGGCGGACACCTAGATGAGCCACTAAAAAAGATAGGTGTAACTAATAAAACTGGTACAACTGTTAGATTTATGCCAGATGATAGCATTTTTTCATCTACTACTTTTTCATTTACAACTATATGCGAAAGAATGCAAGAATCTGCCTTTTTAATTAAAGGACTTTCAATAGATGTAATAGATGAAGAAGATGAAAAGGAAGCTCATTACCATTATGAAAAAGGCTTAGAAGAATTTGTAAGCTATTTAAATGAAAGTAAAAAAACACTTCATAATGTATTCGGATTTGAAGGCATTAAAAATAAGATAGAAGTAGAGTGTGCTATGCAGTATACGGATTCTTATACTGAAAACGTAGTATCATTTGTTAATAATGTAAAAACTTCTGATGGTGGAAGTCATGAAGTTGGGCTTAAAAGTGCATTAACAAAGGTATTTAATGACTATGCTAAAAATAATGGCTATTTAAAAGCTAAAGATAAAAACTTTGAGGGTAGTGACGTAAGAGAAGGCTTGACCGTTATCTTATCTTTAAAAGTCCCAGAAGATCTTTTACAGTTTGAGGGTCAAACAAAAGGAAAACTTGGAACTCCACTTGCTAAGACAGTAGTTGAGCAAATTGTATATGAAAAAGTAGGCTTTTTCTTAGAAGAAAATAAGCAAATAGCAACTGATATTATAAATAAAGCATTAAAAGGAAAAGCGGCTAGAGAAGCAGCTAGAAAAGCAAGGGAAGAAGCTAGAAAAGGTAAGAGTAAAAACACTAAAGAAAAAAACTTATCTGATAAGCTAGCACCTGCAACTAAAAAAGACCCTAAGAAAAATGAATTATTTATAGTTGAGGGTGATTCAGCAGGTGGTAGTGCTAAAACAGGTAGGGAAAGAAGCTTTCAGGCAATACTTCCTCTTCGTGGTAAAGTTCTAAATACCGAAAGATGTACCATGGATGATGCTTACAAAAATGCGGAAATTAATACATTAATATATACTATAGGAGCTGGTGTTGGGTCTGATTTTCATATAGAAGATTGTAATTATGATAAGATAATAATCATGACCGATGCTGACGATGATGGATGTCATATTCAGGTATTATTAGTTACTTTCTTTTATAGATATATGAGACCGCTTGTTGAAGCAGGTAAAGTATATATTGCAAATCCGCCCCTTTATAAGGTAAGTTTTTCTAAGAAAGAAGAAGTATATGTATACTCTGATGAAGAGTTAAAAGAAGTAACAAAAGATCGCAAAGTAGAAGATTTACAAAGATATAAAGGTTTAGGTGAAATGGATGCAACTCAGCTTTGGGAAACTACTATGGATCCTGAAAAAAGAAGTTTAATTAGGGTTAGGATTACTGATGTTGCTTTGGCAGAGAAAAGGGTATCAATTTTAATGGGTGATAAAGTAGAACCTAGAAAAGATTGGATCGAAGAAAACGTAGACTTTACCCTTGAAGATAACTATGAAATACTAAAGTAAGGAGGTTTAAAAATGAGTGAATTATTAAAAAGAATTGAAGAATATTCTCTTGAAGAAATAATGGGAGAACGTTTTGGTAGATATTGTAAAACCATTATATTAGACCGTGCCTTACCAGATGTAAGAGATGGATTAAAACCTGTTCAAAGAAGAATTTTATATGGTATGTATAAATCTGGTAATACATATGATAAAAAATATCGTAAAAGTGCTAAAGCTGTTGGTGAAATAATGGGTAACTATCACCCACATGGTGATTCTTCAATATATGATGCAATGGTTAGAATGAGCCAAGACTGGAAGATGTCAACTCCTTATATAGATATGCATGGTAATAATGGTTCTATGGATGGTGATGGGCCTGCTGCAATGCGTTATACAGAAGCTAGATTATCTAAAATAAGTAATGTTCTTTTAGAAGATATAGCTAAAGATACTGTTTTAATGGCACCAAACTATGATGATACACTTAAAGAACCAATAGTACTTCCAGCAGGGTTTCCAAACCTTTTAGTTAATGGTTCAACCGGTATATCAGCAGGTTATGCGACAAATATACCTCCACATAATCTAGGCGAAGTAATAGATGCAACAATAAAAAGAATAGACTCTCCAAATTGTAGATTAGACTCTATCTTAGAAGTTATGCCAGGACCTGATTTTCCAACAGGAGGAGTAATAGAAGGCGCTAAAGAAATAAGAAACGCCTACGAAACAGGTAAGGGTAAGATAAATGTTAAGTCTAAGTACGAAATAATAAAAGAAAAAAATAAAACTAGTATCGTAATTACTGAAATTCCATATGAAGTTAATAAAGCAATGCTTGTTAAAAGAATGAATGATATTAGAATTGATAAAAAAATAGATGGAATAGCAGATGTAAGGGATGAAACAAGCCGTGGTGAACTTAGAATAGTAATAGATTTAAAAAAGGAAGCTAATACTGATTTAATAATAAATTATTTACTTAAAAATACAGATATGCAAATATCATACAGTTTTAATATGATAGCAATAGTATCAAGAAGACCAAGACAAGTAGGGGTTTTAGGGATACTTGATGCATTTATTAAACATAGAATGGAAGTTGTAACAAGAAGAACTAAGTTTGATTTAGAGCATGCTAAAGATAGATATCATATATTAGATGGATTAATTAAGGCTATTAGCATACTAGATGAAGTTATAAAAGTAATTAGGGCTTCAAAAAATAAGGCAGATGCCATTCTAAACTTAGTAAAAGAATTTTCATTTACAGAAAAACAAGCAACGGCAATAGTAATGTTACAACTATATAGACTAACTAATACTGATATTGTTGATGTAGAAAGAGAAATGAAGGAACTAGAAGCCTTTATAAAGGAATGTGAACTTATACTATCTAATGAAAATGAGCTTAAGAAAGTAATAAAAGATGAACTTAAGAAAGTAAGAAAAGAGTTTGCAATGCCTAGAAAATCTCTAATCAAAGATGAAATAACAGAGATAAAAATAGATGCAAGAGAGATGATTACAAAAGAAGATGTAATTGTTGTAGTTACAAACGAAGGATATGTAAAAAGGGTATCTAAAAAATCTTATTTATCTTTAATAGATGAAGAAACTGTAGTAAAAGAAAATGACTTTGTCGTAGGTTTATTTGAACAAAATACTTTAGATACATTATTATTATTCACTAATAAGGGGAATTACTTATATATACCAGTTCATGAACTTCCTGAATTAAAGTGGAAAGATCTTGGAAAACATGTAAGTAATATTGTTTCAATATCTCCAGATGAAAAAATAATAAAAAGTATTCCTATAAGTAATTTTGATAAGAGAGAAATAATTACATTTACTAAAAATGGAATGGTTAAGAAGTCTCTTTTGGAAGATTTTAAGGTTCAACGTTATTCAAAAACTATAACTTATATTAAGCTAAAGGATGATGATGAAGTAGTTGATGTTACAATAGATCCTTATAATGAGGTATTTGTTGCAACTAAAAAAGGATACGGACTATGGTATGACAGAAGTGAGATTCCAGTAATTGG
>CAKOJO010000081.1 GCA_934090595.1 uncultured Bacilli bacterium
ACGGAACTGAATTCTCAATCCGTGAAGGTGGTAGAACAGTTGGTGCTGGTAAAGTTTCTGAAATTATTGAATAATTAACTTGAAGATCTGGATTTAATTCAGATCTTTTTTTCATACAAAAATATAAAATAAAAGTTTTAATTACCACAAATAAATGATATAATTTAAATGGAAGTGATAAAATGAACAAGAAGAAAATATTAACTGGATTGCAACCAACAGGTACAATTCATGTTGGAAATTATATTGGTGCAATAAAACAAATGGTAAAATATCAAGATGAATTCGATTCATACATCTTTGTAGCAGATCTTCATGCAATAACTGTGCCACAAGATCCAAAAACACTATCATCAAAAGTAAAAAGTCTACTTGCACTTTACTTAGCATGTGGAATTGATCCAAATAAAAACACTATATTTATTCAGTCAGAAAACGAATATCATGCAAATATATCATGGCTTTTAGAATGTAATACATACTATGGAGAACTATCTAGAATGACTCAATTCAAAGATAAAAGTTTAAAAAATATAAACTTTACAAGTGGTTTATTAACATACCCAGTACTAATGGCCGCAGATATTCTAGCATATGACATAAACTATGTACCAGTCGGAGGAGATCAAAAACAACACGTAGAATTAGCAAGAGACATTGCAGAAAGATTTAATAAAAAATATGGCCAAACATTCACTATACCAGAACCATTAATACCAGAAGAAGGCGCTAAAATCATGGATTTAATAGATCCTACTAAAAAAATGTCAAAATCAAGTGAAAACCAAAAAGGTGTAATCAATCTTCTAGATGACAAAGAAACAATAAGAAAAAAAATAATGGGAGCCACAACTGACTCAGACATGACAATAAAATATGACAAAGAAAATAAACCTGGCATATCCAATCTAATTAATATTTATAAAGTATTTACAAATAAAACAACCGAAGAAATAGAACAAGAATTCAAAAACTCTAATTATGGTGAATTCAAAAAACAAGTAGCGGAAGTAGTAATAAATGAAATATCAAAAATACAAGAAAAATATAATCAAATATTAAACAGTGATGAAATAGACAAAGTATTAGATCAAGGAATAGAAAAATCAAGACAACAAGCAAAAGAAAAATATGAATTAATGAAACAAAGAATGGGGTTCGGAAGATAATGGCAACAAGAAAAGAAATAGTAAAAAAACTAATTAATAAAAATAATGAAGAATTAAGCGAAGATGAATTAATGGAACTACTATTTGATGAACCATTAACAATAGATGTTGATAAACAATTTGAAGAAACAAGGACAAAATGGGATGCTTTAGCAGATAAATTCACAGAAATTGCAGGTAGCTGGGGATTCATAATAGGTTTCAGTCTATTTCTGATAATATGGATATTATTAAATGCTACAATAATAAAAAATTTTGACCCATATCCATTCATTTTACTTAATCTATTACTATCATGCGTAGCAGCGCTTCAAGCACCAATCATAATGATGAGTCAAAATAGAAATGCAAAAAAAGATACACTAAGAGGGAAAAATGATTATAAAACAGATTTAAAAAGTGAGTTAATTTTAGAACAACTACATGAGCAAATAAATAAATTAACAGCAAATCAAAACAAAATAATCAAAATGTTAGAAGAAAAAGAGTCAAAAAAATAACTTTTTTTCTTTTTTTATATCTTTTTAATAAAAAATATGTTAATATATATACATGAAAAAAACGTTCCGCTAGCTCAGCCGGTAGAGCATTTGACTTTTAATCAAAGGGTCTGGAGTTCGAATCTCCAGCGGGACACCATTAAGAAAATTAAGGACCTCGGTCCTTTTTTTTATACCCAAATTTCTTGACAAACAAACAAAAAAAGTCTATACTATAGCAGCAAAAGAGGGTGAAACAAATGATAGACAATGACAAACTAAAATATGAACAAGAACAAATAAATATATATAAACAAATTAAGCAAAAAATGCAACACGAAAAAAAACAATCAAAAATAAAAGCAATACTAGCAACTGCATTAATACCAATTTTTGCCTTTTCAATAAAAGGACTATATCCGGCTTTAGAAACATTAATAAAATTAGAAAATAAAGCAGTAAGTGCATTATTAATGAGTCACACACTACTAACCGTATCAATTGTATTAACAACAGTAGGAATAACTTATGAAGTTGTAAACTATGTAAGGATGTCAAATGAACTAAAAGATTTAGATGATTACTTAGAAGAATTAACAAATGGTTTAGAAGACAAAAAACAAGAAATAAAATTAAATCAAGAACAAGAAAAATCAAAAGAAAAAACAAGAGAAGAAAAAATAAAAGAATTAAAAGAAGTTCAATCCTTATTAATAAATCATTTACAAGAAGAAGTAGAAAAACCAAAAACACTAACAAAACATAACAAATAAATCCCCGTTTACCTTATTTTATAGCAATTTTTATTGACAAAAGCATATAATTTGTGTATAATCTTAAGTGTTAAAAAGGAAAGAGATGTCTTATATCCACCTGATGATGAAAAATCATAGGTCAATGCCTACGCAATTATTATGTGTTTTTTAGGTTGGATAAGAGTACATTTCGTACTCTTTTTATAATTTATGGAGGTGTTTTGTATAGCAACAAAAAGTAATGATTTGTTAACAAATGAACAAATCAAAGAAAGTCATGTTTTAGTAATTGGTCCAAATGGGGAACAATTAGGAGTCAAAGCAATAAAAGATGCTTTAACAATTGCAAACTATGCTGGTTTAGACTTAGTACTTATGAGTCCAAATGCTAATCCTGCAGTATGTAAAATAATGGACTATAATAAGTTCAAGTATGAAAAATCAAAAAAACAAAAAGAAGCAAAGAAAAAACAACAAGCAAATATTGTAGAATTAAAAGAATATCGTCTATCACCAGATATCGATATTGGAGATTTCAATACAAAATTAAGAAATGCTTCTAAATATTTAGAAAAAGGTCATAAAGTAAAACTAAGCATCAGATTCAAAGGAAGACAAATGCTTCATACCGACAGAGGTATAGATGTAATGACAAGGTTTGCAAATGAAGTTAATTCCATAGCAACAATTGAACAAAAAGCAAAACTAGATGGAAGAAACATGACTATGATACTTGCACCAATAAAAGAAAAATAAGGAGGATTACCATGGGAAAAATTAAAACTCATAAAGGAACAAAAAAAGTATTAAATATTAGACAAAGTGGTTCAATTACAAAGTTAAACGCTGGTAATAACCACCAAACAGGAAAGAAAAGCCCAGCTCAATCAAGAAAAGCAGGAGCTAAATCTGAATTAAGTAAGTCAGACTTAAAAAGATTTAAAAATGTAATAAGATAAGGAGGAGTAAAAAATGACAAGAGTTAAAAATAGTGTTGCAACACGTGCAAGACGTAAAAAAGTTCTAAAAAAAGCCGAAGGTTATTTCGGAAGCAAACATAGATTATATAAAACAGCTCATGAACAAGTAATGCATTCAGAAAGATATGCATACCGTGATCGTAAACAAACAAAGAGAAACTTCAGAAAATTATGGATTACAAGAATTAATGCAGAATGTAGAAATAACGATATTAGTTATTCAAGATTTATTGATGGATTAAATAAAGCAGGAGTAGAAATCAATAGAAAAATGTTATCAGAATTAGCAATAAATGATAAAGAAGCATTTGCTAACTTAGTAAAAATTGCTAAAAGTGGTAAAGTAGAAAATAAAACAGTTGTTAAAGAAACTAAAAAAGAAACAAAAGAAGAAAATACAAATGACATTTCTAAAATGACAGTAGCAGAATTAAAAGAACTTGCAAAAGAAAAAGGAATTGAAGGATATACTTCAATGAAAAAAGCTGAATTATTAGAAGCATTAAAATAATAAACATACTAATGGATTTTAATATCTAGTGCCAAATGGTGATATTATTTTGAACTTAGTAGAAGATAAAACGAAGGAGGAATATTATGACAGTAGTGTCAATGAATTATTTATTAGAAGCAGGAGTTCATTTTGGACATCAAAAAAGAAGATGGAATCCAAAGATGAGAGAATATATTTATACATCAAGAGATGATATTTATA
>CAKOJO010000082.1 GCA_934090595.1 uncultured Bacilli bacterium
AATTTCAATCAATCATTTAAACAATTATTATCTTTAGGACTTACATCAGAAGAATTAATAGAATTAATTAATCAGAATGCCAATAAATTACCTGTTTAATTTTTGACTTTCTTTGGGGTAAGGGGAAGTCTGCCCTTTTTTATCCGATTTTACAAAATAAAATTATTCTTTGTTTTCAGACTAAAATCACCTCATTAAAAGTTTTAACAATTAATGAGGTTTTTATTCATAAACTTAAAATATTTTTATAGTTGTTGCAATTTCGTAAATGAAGTTTGTTACTAAATATATTAGTGATATTGCTAAGAAGAAGTAAAATAGTCTTGCTTGAAAGATTTTATTTTTTTTAAATATATTATTTATGTTTATTGAGTCTAATGATATTATTACTAATACTGTTATTAAAAAGTATAGTGCTATTTTACCCATTTTCATACTCCTTAATTTGATTTATTCTTTTTATATATTTTTCTTGATTGTTTTCTTCTGAGGTTAAGAATGTTTTTATGATTTGTTTTGTTTTTAATTTTGACATTTCTCCAGATAATGCAATTATATTAGCGTGATTGTGTTCTTTGGCAAGTCGTGCTTCTTTTTTGTTTGATACTTTTGCACAGATTATTCCTTTCACTTTATTGCATGCTATTGAGATTCCTATTCCTGTTCCACAAAGTGCAATTCCTAGATCAGCTTTTTTGTTTTTTATTGTTTCTCCTAGTAGTATTCCATATTTTGGATAGTCTGCACTTTCTTTACTATTTGTTCCTAAATCTAGTACTTCATAGTTTTGTTCTTTTAAATAGTTTATTAGTTCTTGTTTCATTTCATAGCCACGATGATCTGATGCTATTGCTATTTTCATTTTTATCACCTATATTTAGTATACTATTTTATTAAAAAAAAAGATACTTTTTTTGTATCTATTTGACGTTCTCTCTTATTTCATTTAATAAGTTTTTAAATTCTTGCTCTGTTTTACATGATGTTATTTTATTTTTATATTCTTTTATATTTGGTAGTCCTTTTATATACCAAAGTGCATGCATTCTAATTTCTAGTAGTGCTTGTTTTTCGCTGGTATATTTTTTTAAAAGTTCGTAGTGATGCTCAATCATATCTATTTTTTCTATATTTGTTGGAGGATCTATTATTTTATTATTTTCTATGTATTCTACACATTCTTTTATGAACCATGGATTACCTAGTGTTGCTCTTCCGATCATTATAGCATCACATTTTGTTTCATCAAGCATTTTTTTCGCATCATATATTGTTTTTATGTCTCCGTTTCCTATTACTGGTATACTAACATTTTCTTTTACTTTTTTTATTATGTCCCAATTTGCTTTACCACTGTATCCTTGACTTCTTGTTCTTGCATGTATAGCTATTAGTGAAGCTCCAGCTTGTTCTATTTTTTGTGCTACTTCTACAGCATTTATACTATTTTCATCCCAACCACTTCTTATTTTTACACTTATTGGAGTGTTTGTGTTTTCTACTACTTTTTTAACTATTTCATATATTTTATCCGGATTTTTTAGTAGAGCACTTCCTGCTTGGGACTTTAATGCTATTTTAGGTACTGGGCATCCCATATTTATATCTATTATATCAGGATGATAATTGTCCTCGATATATTTTGCTGCTTCGACGAATGAATCTACATCGTTTCCGAATATTTGGATACTTATTGGTCTTTCTGTTTCATTAAAGTTTATTAAGTCTATGGTTTTTTGACTTCCATATTTAATACCCATTGTACTTATCATTTCTGAATATATTAAGCCTGCGCCCATTTCTTTTATAATTGTTCTAAAGCTTATATTTGATACTCCAGCCATTGGTGCAAATACTACTTTATTTTTTATTTTTATATTTCCTATTTCAAACATGTTTTTTCCCTTTCTATCTTATAATTTTTTGCCTTTTACATAATAAGATTGTTCTGCATCTTGTAAGATAACGAAATCGTTTATATCTATATATGTTCCTTGTTCTAGATCTTTTGATGTTATTTCTTCTTTTTTATAAACACTATTTTCTTTGGATAGTTTGTATGTTTTATATTCTATCTCTGTTCCTGTACGTCCTATTCCTTCGTAATTTGAGAATGTTTTTTTACTTACTGTTTTCCACTTTGTTGGAAATGTTAGTTTTCCATTTTTATTTTTATATGGTGTTGTGCTTTTTATTTGATATATTGTTCCTTGTTTATTTAATTCTTTTTCTACCTCATCTTTTAATAGATCTGTTTCATACAAGTTATTTTGATAAAGATAGTTTCCTAAGTCATCTTTTATTATATAGTCTCCTGTATTTGTGTATGATTTTGAATTAAAATTACAATCTTTGTATGTATATTCTATATCATTTTTATTTTTATAAATGTGATAATGATCTTCTTTTATATTGCATGTTTTGTCTTTAGCGCATCCTGTTAATGATGTTGATATAATTGTTCCTATTAAGAATAGTGTCATAATTTTTTTCTTAGTATTTTTTGGATATAGTTTAATGTTTCCTATTATTTTATTTTTCATATGTTCACCTCAAGTGCCTGTATTATAGCATAATTATGTTCTTAAATCAAGAAAAAAGACAATTGAGTCTTTTATTTGTCTTCGGTTATAAAATTTTCTTCAACTGAGTTTTCTATTTGTTTTGATATTTCTTCTTGTTCTTGTTCATCAATTATATCTTCCCATTCATCTTCGTCTTCATCAACTGAAATACGCATTTTTGTATCTCCGACTATTTCTATTCCTAGTTCTTTTTCAATAGAATATTCTATTTTTCCTCCATTTATTTCTACTTTTGTACAACTTGGTTGTTTTAGGCTTCTTACAATTATTTCTTCTTGACTATTAGATTCTAGTTCTTTAGTTCTTTTTACATTTAGTAATTCACTGTATGATATTGTTTGTTTAGATACAATTGTTTTTGTATCATTATCGTATGAGTACCAAATGTTTACGTCACAAGTTCCTTCTACTCGGATTTTATCATTTTCTTTTTGTCCTTTGAATTTATGATTTATTACCCAGCATCCAAGTATAGTTGTAGGAATTTCTTCCGGTACTAATGTGTAGTTATTTGAAAATAATTTTTTGCCTTTCCCTATCACTGCTTTTGTGACTATTTCTCTAAAACTGCCCACTATATCACCCCTCAATTTAATTTATGCTAATATAATGGTTTTGTTGACTTTTTTATTAATAAATATGCATTCTATTATTTTTCTATTTCCAAAATTATGTATAAAATAGAATCGTGCAAGAAAATTAAGAATACTTGGTATTATAAATTATTTAAAATACTTTTAAATATTTAAAATGTTTGATATAATATGGCCCGAAGGAGAGGTTATATGAAAGAAAACAAAAAAATAAATATATGTCCGATGAGAATGATACGTATTGCAAAAGATTTAACTATGGAAGAAATGGCAGAATACTTTGGAGTTACAGGAGCATACATTTCTGCGATCGAGAAGGGTGATAGAAGTATGAGGGTTCAAACACTATTATTTGGACTTTATAACTTAGGTGTATATTTTTATGACTATGAAATGCTTGAGTCATTTAGTGAAACCTTATTAAATGATGACTTAGCAGACATAGAAAAATATAAATTTATGCTTATTAAAACTCTAGGTGTAGTAGACACAGAATTGAAAAATGAAACTGAAGAACTACTGGAAAAATATTATTATTCAAAGAAAAGTGATAAGGTTAAAAAAACTAGCTATTATACTAAAATATAAAAGAAAAACAATTTAAAAACATGTTACTTGTTCGGCTCTACATTTTTTACTGGGGTGTAAAAATTAGACTTTTCCCTTATATATCAACGAAAAAACGAGGAAAATATGGT
>CAKOJO010000083.1 GCA_934090595.1 uncultured Bacilli bacterium
GTATACTTTAATAACAACTTAGAAGCAGAAACAATACAAGATAAAGCAAGCTCAGTAAAAGTAGGAGTTACAACAGGTAAAGGTCCAATATTAGAAACAAGTATATCTTCTAATACAACAGAAGAAGTATCAACAGGAAAATTTATTAAGTATACTGTAAAAGTAAAAAATGCAGGAGAAGATATTACTGAAAATGTAAAAGTAACAGTAGATTTACCACAATATTTAAGTATAATTAATTTCTTTGAAGGTGAATCAGGACAATATACAAAAGACTATGCAAGCACACAATATGTAGCAGAAATAGGTTCTATAAAACCAAATGAAGAAATTACAAAATCATTCTGGGTAGTAGTAAATAAATTAACAGTAGAAGATATTTGTAAAGATGAATCTCATTATGAAACATATAATGGAACTAAATATCATAAATCAAATATAACACATAGTGATAGTGAATATAAAACTACAGCTTCTTTAAAATCAGTAGTTACAGCTAAAGATTTAGCTAAAGCAGTAGAAAGCAAAGAAGTTACAAATAATATAAGAAAAGCTTATTTTAATATTTCAACAAGTACAACAACAAACGGACTTGAAGTATTAAATGAAGGTGATGAATTTATATATAATATTTCAGTAAAATTATATGACGCAAATGTAACAGCTAAAAATACAACTATAAGAGTAAATATTCCTAGTGAATTAGAATATGAAAAAGCAGAAGTTAGCAAATTTAATACTGAAAAAGATTCATATGATACAACAACAGATGGAATTAATTTTAATGAAAAAAATAGAGAATTAACAATTAATTTAGGAGATGTAACTTATAATGATAGTAAAACAATAAAAATTACTTCTAAAGTTAAAGCCCTAAATGATGGCGAATATGAAAAAGCTATAAATAGTGTAGCAAAAATATCAGCAGATGGAATTGCAGAAGAAACTTCAAATGCTATTACAGATACTATTAGTAAAGAAGGATTAGAAGTTACACAAACAGCTAGTATTCCAGAAGGAAGTTCATTATCTGCAGGAGAAAAATTTAGCTATAAATTTACAATAAAAAATATTGGTGGAAATATAATTGGTAATTTAAACTTAACAGATAATTTACCAAAAGAAGTTGAATATATAAACACAACTTATACAATCGCGGGAGAAACAAAAACTATTAACAATATAGATAGCGAAAATAAAACAACTTTAAGTATAAGCATTCCAAAAGGAGAAACAGCTGTAGTTACTATAAATGTTGTAGCAAAACAAAGCGATGCAAAAGTTAAAATTGAAAATAACGCAACAATTACAACTAATACTATAAATGTAGAAACAAATAAAATATCTCATATTATAGAACAGACAGAATATGAAAAACCAGGAGATATTACTACAATAGTAAGAAAAATAAGTGGACAAGTATGGAAAGATGAAAATAATGATGGTATCAAAGATGAAAGCGAAACAAAAGTGGAAAACGTAGAAGTACTATTATTTAACAATGAAACAGGTTCACTTGTAACAGATAAAGATGGAAATATTCTAAAAGTTGTAACAGATAAAGACGGAAAATATACTTTCCAAAGTGTAGCAAAAGGTAAATATACAATAATATTCTTATATGATAATGTGAATTATAGTGCTACAACATATAGAAAACAAGATGTAGACGATACTAAAAATTCTGATGCTATAGATAGCAAAATAACAATAAACGGAGAAGAGAGAATAGCAGGAATTACAGAAGAAATAGATGTAACTGATAGCAATATTTACAATATAGATTTAGGTTTAGTTTCAAATCCAAAATTTGATTTAAGACTAGATAAGACAGTTACAAAAATAACAGTTCAAGATGGTAAAAATACAGATGTATATGACTATAAAAATGTAAAAGTAGCTAAAAAAGACTTAATAGGAAAAGACGTAAATAATACAAGCATTATAGTTGAATACAAATTAAGAGTAACAAACGAAGGTGCAATAGCAGGATATGTTAAAAAATTAGTAGATTATATGCCAAGTGAAATGAAATTCAATTCAGAATTAAATAAAGATTGGTATACATCAGAAAATGGAATTCTTTACAATTCAAGTTTAGCAAATACTTTAATAAATCCAGGAGAAAGTAAAGAAGTAACATTAATACTAACTAAAAAAATGACAGAAGAAAATTTAGGATTATATCATAATACAGCAGAAATTTATGAAGCATACAATGACTTAGGAATCCAAGATATAGATTCTACACCAGGAAACAACAAGACAGGAGAAGATGATATATCTTCAGCAGATGTTTTAATTACACTTAAAACTGGTAAAACAATAACATTCTTTGGATTATCAATAACAATTATAGGAACTATTGCAGTTGGAGCATATTTCGTTAAGAAAAAAGTATTAAGATAGGAAAGAGGTGAACCTAAAGTGAGTAAACAAATAAAATTAATCATTGCAACAATTATAACAATATTTACAATAGCATTATTAGCTGGTAGTGTAAGTGCATTTTCACCAGCAAATCAGACACCAATTTATCCGCAAGTTCAAGGTGGACACTGGTATTTCTGTAAAGAAAAAGGTGGATCAGTTAGATTTACACAATTCAGCCCCAATTTTTATGAAAAGACAAACGTTTATAATCTTAACGAAGCATCAACAGAAAGTATGAGAGAAATAGTAGAAAAGACTATAAAAATACAATTAGGAGTCAAACTACTAGAATTAGCAGATTATGCAAGACCAATCCCTTCTAATAGTGTACAATTAAAATATTATAATGGAGATTTTACTTCAGATGATGGAATGGATTTAGATAATTTAATTGGACCAAAAGTAGCTATGACACCAGTGTTAAATCCTAGTGGTTCAGCTACTACTATAGAAAATACTAGAACAGCTTATACTTTTAGTTCAGGTTCAGATGTAAATCCTCTAAAATTAGGATTTAAAAAAGGTAATTATACAGGTTCAGTTAGTGACACAGCGACTGAAAGTGACATACAAGATTCTTTATGGAATGACCCTACTTTTAATGAAGGAAAGATTTTAACAGGAAGTTCTCTATATACAGAAGCATTAGATTATGAAAACTGGTATAAAAATAATAATATAGGCTCAAATTATGACGCTAAAATAAATGCAAATGATGCACAAGTTATAGCTAATAGAACAGAAGAAACATATATTATCGGACCATATAAAGTAACATACCCAGAAGACAATAGATTTTCTTACATAGAAGATTTATATGTAGTAACAGATAAATCTTCTAGAGTAGAACCTATGGAAATATTATTTGAAAGTAAAAGTGCAGATAAGCAATACCCAAGTACAGGAGAAACATTCTTTATTAAGTTTAGTGCACAAGGAAATCCTACAAAAGCTGGAATACACGTAGATTTTGCTTATATTCAAACAAGTAAAGCAACATATCAAAAATATAGTGGAACTGGAGATATCTATCAATTCTATGGAGAAATTAAAAAAGATTTTGATAGGCATGAATATGATTGGCAACGTGTAGAAAATCATGTAACAGGTGAATATGAGTGGAAAGATTTTGGACAAGACTGGTACAATTATTATGGCGAAATTAAGCTAAGAAAAATAGGCAACTATAAAGCCCAAATATCTGCTATGCTAGTTACAGATGAAAGAATATGGACAAGAAAATCTTTAGAAAGCAAAATAGATATACCACAAGAATCTGTAGATTTAACAATGGAACTTGGTGGATATGTTTGGGAAGATGCTAAAAGCGGAAAAGAAAGCGTTTCAAATGGAAAATATAATAAAGATGAAGGCGATAGACCAATACCAAATATGTTAGTAACATTATATAGACAAGATGGTACACAAATAGCAAC
>CAKOJO010000084.1 GCA_934090595.1 uncultured Bacilli bacterium
TCTAATGACTCATCTTTTTTGATTTCTTTCATGTCTCCTGATTTTATTATTTCACCTTTTTTTATGATTGCTACTTTATCGCATAGTTTTTCTGCAACGTCTAAAATATGAGTTGAGAAAAAGATTGTTTTATTTTCTTTTTTCATTTGTTTCATTATTTCTTTCATATCGTATACTGCTTTAGGATCTAGTCCAACGAATGGTTCGTCCATTATTAAGACTTCGGGATCGTGTGCTAGTGCTGATATTAAGGCTACTTTTTGTTTCATACCATGGGAAAAGCTTGAAATATCATCATTTAAGTTGTTTTCTATTTCAAACATTTTGGCATATTTTTCAATTTTTTCTTTTCTTTTTGATTCTGGTACTTCGTACATATCACATATGAAGTTTATGAAGTCTATTGCTTTCATGTTTTCGTATAAATCTGGATTGTCTGGTACATAGGCCATTTGTTTTTTACATTTGATTGGGTCTTTTTTGATTGAAGTGTTATTTATTAGAATGTCTCCTTCATCAAAGTCTAGTATTCCTATGATTGATTTTATCATAGTGGTCTTTCCTGCGCCATTGTGTCCGATGAAGGCAAATATTTCTCCGTTTTCAACGTTAAAGCTTACATTATTTAGGGCTTTTTTGTCACCATATTTTTTTGTCACATTTTTAATACTTATCATTTTATCTCTCCTTTATTTAATACCCATTTATTGTTGGGATTTTCTTCGAGTAGCATTAATGCTTGGAACTCGTATGATAATAAGTCTGTTATTTGATTATCAGTTAGATTTATTGTATTGTTTGCTACTAGTGTTGCTAATCCGTGTGTGAATATCCACATTTTTACATGGAATGTTTTTATTTCTTCGTCTTTTAGATTTGTGCTTATTTTAATGAATTTTTCTACTTCTTTGAATTCTTTTGTTTGCTCTATGAAGTTTTCTACTACAAGATTGGATTCTCTCATAAAAAGTGCTTTAAATATATTTGTTTCACATTTTGCAAACTTTATATAGTTTATTCCTACTTGTTTATATTTTGGAATATTTTCAATAGTATTGTCTAGTAAGAATCTGTAGAAGTATACTTCCATTTTCATTAAGAGTTCATTGTATAGCTCTTCACTATTTTCAAATTGGTAATAGATGGGTCTTATTGATGAGTTTAGTTTTTTAGCTATTTCTCTATTACTTACTTTTTCTATTCCTTGTGCTCTTGCTATTTCAAATGCTTTTTCTAATATTAGTTCTTTAGTAATTTTGGTTGGTTTAGACATGTTTTCCTCCTTTATAATTATATTGTATCACATGATACATTATTTGTATATAAAAACATATCTTGTTTTGATATGTTTATTATTTTATATTTTTATTACGTTTTTATACATAGCTTTTTCGCTTAAATATTTTGCACATTCATATAGAACACAGTATTTATCAATAATTGTTAAGAGAAATCCTTCTTTTGATTTAGGTGGAATTATTGTGATCGGAAACATATGTGTTTTTATCATGTTTTGTTCTTTTTCTGTTAAATCAAATAGTTTTACAGCATTTTTATATGCGCATTTTGCATGGGTAAAAGCATGTAGGCCTTTACGTCCGTCTTCTTTTGTTCTCCAGTTGTATAGGAATAAATCATGGAGCATTCCTGCGCGTGCTGCTGCTTTGTAATCCCAGTTTAGTTTTTTAGCTACTGCATAACAGAGATATGCTACAGTATAGCAATGTTCATAACAATTAGTATTGAAGTGTTGAATATAGTTTTTCATAGCTTGTACATTTTCATTTTCTATTAGTTCTTTTATTATTTCTTGAAATTCATAATAATTTATAATTTTTTTGCCCATGACTTCTCCTTTCAAATATTTTTATTTATCATTTTTTCTTTATACATAAAGCATTCTTTATCATGTGAGTAAATTACTCCAATTGCTTGAAGGTATGAATAGATAATTGTTGTTCCAACGAAAGACATTCCTCTTTTTTTTAAATCTTTTGAGATGGCATCTGAGATATCATTTCTAGTATTATCTATTTCGTAGAATGTTTTATCGTTGGTAAATGTTTTTAAGTAATTATAAAATGTTTTATATTCATTTGTTATTTGTTTAAATATTTTAGCATTTTTGATACTTGCTTTTATTTTTAATTTGTTTCTTATTATGTTAGCATTTGTTAACAATTCATTTATTTTTTCTTCATCATAATTTATTATTTTATCTATATCGAAATTATCATATGCTTCTTTAAAATATTTTCTTTTATTTAGAACACATTCCCAAGAAAGTCCTGCTTGAAATGATTCTAATATTAACATTTCAAATAAGTATTTATCATCAAAGTTTTTTTGACACCATTCATTATCATGATAGTCTATGTATAATTGGTTATTTAGGTTGCACCATTTACATCTTTGTTTCATAGTTTGGTTCCTTTTACTTTAGTCTTTTAAGTTACCTATAGATACAACATATATACCATCATCACGTACATATGAATAATCTGCTCCGGTTAATACCATTAAAAATGATGGGTTTCCATATTTGTCAGTATCTACTTTTTCTTTAAACTTAGTTAAGTTTTCTACGGCTTCAGGTATTTCTCCAGCTCCTAATTTGATTTCAATTGCTCCCCATTTACCATCAGCAGTTTCTAGAATACAATCTACTTCAAAGTCATTTTTGTCCCTGTAGTAAGATAATCTTGCATCACTAGCATCAGCGTATATTTTTAAATCTCTCATGCACATGTTTTCAAATATAAATCCTGTGAAGTTTAAGTCTTTTATTAAGTCTTCTCTTTTTAGGTTTAATGTTGCTATTGCAAGTGATGGATCTACTAATTCTAATTTTGGCGCTACTCTTAAAGGAGTTTTTGATCTTAAGTTGAGATTAGTCGCAGGAATGTATTCTAGTATATATAATTTTTCTAATGTATTTAAATAATCGTCTAATGTTGGACGGGAAACATCATTAGCGAACTCAGATTTCGTGTCTTCGAGAATAGTTGACTTGCTTGTACTTGTTGATATGTTTCTAGAAATGCTTTTTAGGACTGCTCTCATTTTTGAAGTATTTCTTTCTATTCCATCTAGAGTTTTGATTCCTTCGTTTAGTAAACTTTGAATATATTCTTTAGAAACCTTATATTTATTATCTGTCTCAATATTTAATGTTTCAGGCCATCCTCCTCTTATCATGGCATTTATTAGGCTATCAAAATCTAATTTGGATACTCCTGATACATCTTTACCATTTATTATATCATTTAATGATACACTACCATCTGATTCTTTTGATTCATATAATGACATTGGTCTCATTAATACCTTAGTTATTCTTCCTGTTCCTGTATGCATGATGGAATCTTCGACTGGTCTTGCTGATCCAGTTAAGATATATTGACCTTTTAATCCTGTGTGATCAACATCCATTCTTATAGAGTCCCATACAACAGGATACATTTGCCATTCATCAAATAGTCTTGGTTTTTCTCCCTCCAAAAATAATGAAGGTTTTGTTTGATTGGTTTTATCATATTGTGTTTTCTTGTCTGGATCTTGAAACTCAATATAGCTTTTTGCAAATTGTCTTGCTGTTGTTGATTTACCACACCATTTACATCCCTCGATTAAAACAGCGCCCATGTATTCAAGTTTATTTTGTAGTGTTTTATCTACAATTCTAGGCATATAATTTTTCATTATAAGCTTCATTCCTTTCACTTCGTTCAAGGCATACATAGGTACGAAAACTTGAACTAAATTTATTTT
>CAKOJO010000085.1 GCA_934090595.1 uncultured Bacilli bacterium
TCCTGCACTCATCCATAGGGCATATGTTCCGAATGATACTATTGCTAAATTAAATAGTGTTATAGCAAGTAGTATTAATACTTTCTTCTTTTTGTTATATTCCATATCTTAACACTCCTTTACTATAATAATAGTACAATATTTTTGAGTGTTTTTCAAGAAAAAAAATAATAGATTTCTCTATTATTAAACTAATGCTCCTCCACCATCAACTATTATAAATTGTCCTTGTACATAACTTGAAGCATCACTAGATAAATAAAGTATTGTACCGTTAAGTTCTTTTTCATTACCGGGTCTACCTGTTGGATTTAGCATATTATAACCATTTAAAAACTCTTCACTTTTAAATAATGTATCTTTAGTCATACCAGTTTTAAAAAGTGCTGGTCCAATAGCATTTACAGTAATACCATATCTTGCATAAGAACAAGCCATTCCAGTAGTTAGTCCTAAAACAGCAGCTTTTGAAGCATTATAACTATGTCTTATAAATATATCATTTTTATCTGCAATTACTGCATTAACTGAAGCAATATTTACAATCTTTCCATATTTTCTCTCTTTCATACCAGGTATAATATATTTACTAAGTAAATACATTCCTTTTACATTAATATTAAATGACTTATCCCATTCATCTTCCGTTAATGTTTCTACTCCTCCACGTACTGCTACTCCAGCATTATTAAGTAATATATCTATATGAGAAAATACTTCTAATACTTTACTTACTGCAGTTTTAACTTGTGCTTCTTTAGTAACATCACACTCTATAGCAATTACCTTTCTACCTAGTTTTTCTATTTCTTCTTTTACTTTTTCTAAATCGTTTTCATTTAAATCTAATAAAGCAACATCTGCTCCATACTCTGCATACATAACCGCAGCATCATGTCCAAGTCCTGAAGATGCTCCAGTAACTACTGCTACTTTTCCTTCTAAATTAAACATATCTTTCATATATATCCCTCCATAACAATTATATAATCAGAACCCATATTTGTAAATAAAAAACATTTCACAAAGAAATGCTTATATTAATTTAATTAAATCATATACAGTTTGGATATCTATCTTTAAAAAATATACCAATAAGAATGCAAGAACTAAAAATGGTCCATAAGGTAACTTTCTTTCTTTATTTATAAAATATATTATTAATGATGCAGGAAGTGCTATAAAAGCAGAAAGTGCAATTGATACAAATGATATCGAAGGAACCATTACCATACCAAGTGCAAAAAGTAACTTCACATCCCCTCCACCAAGAGATTCTTCTTTAAATAGTATATTTCCAAAGTTCATTAACAAATACATAAACAAAAACATTATTGCACCAAATACTAAATACTTACATGCTCCAAGAAATCCAAATCTTAATATATTTATTATAAATATTAATACTGCAAAAAAGATATTTATTTCATCAGGTATTATATAATAATTTAAATCAGTAACAACAATTATTACAAACATTGATGATAAAGCAAGAGCCATTAATAAATCATAACTAAATCCAAATGAATAATAACTAATTGAAAAAAGCAAACCAGTAAATAATTCGATCATTGGATAAAATACGGATATTTTAGCTTTACATTTTTTACATCTTCCACCTTGGATTATATAGGATATAACAGGTATTAGTTCAATTGGTTTTAATTCATGATTGCACTTAGGACAATGACTTCTTGGTTTTATCAAAGATTCATTATTACATAGTCTAAAGCCTACTACATTATAGAATGATCCAAAAACTAAACCTAGTATAAAAAACATTATTAAATATATTGATTCCACTTTAATCCCCCTTGCTTAATTACATAATTTGTCCGTAGAATGAGAACATTGGTATAATAACTGATAATACTACTACTCCGACCATAAATGCAAGCATTATAATCATTACTGGTTCAATAAATGTATTTACTCTTTTAATAGCATTAGTATATAAATCATTATAATAATTTGATACATATTCCATCATCATTGGAAGTCTACCAGTATTTTCACCAGTAACTAACATTTCATATGCTACAACTGGGAAAGCCCACTTATCACGGAACGAATCACTAAGTTTAGCACCTTTAGCTAAGTTATTAAGTGAGTCATTTATTATTTCTTTATAAACTTCATTTTGTGATACAGTTTCAAGTATTGCCATTGAATCTGTTATAAATACATTATGATTAAGAAGTGAAGCAAATGTTTTTGTAAATTGAGTAACTTCTTTATATATAATTATATTTTTAATAACAGGTATATGCATATAAACTGTTTGCATTGCTTTTTTAAATCCTTTTGAATATTTAAAGCATATAACATATGTTGCAAGAAGTAACACCAAAGCCATTAAAATAATTAAACCATTACTAGTAAAGAACTTACTTATTGAAAGTATTACAGTAGTTATTTTAGGAAGTTTAGCACCATTTGCAACGAATATTCCTTGAAATTCTGGTATTACATATACTAATATAAAAGTCATTACGCATATTGCAAACACAAATATAATCGTAGGATATGCCATTGCACTAATCGCTTGTTTTCTTGTTCTATCAATCGCAGTATAATATTCAGTCATATCATCTAATATTTCAGGTAAATCCCCAGTCATTTCTGCTGTTTTTACCATGTTAATCAAAAGTTTAGGAAATGTATTTCCTTGAGATGCTAAAGCATTTGAAAAACTTTCACCCTTATAAAGTTGATAGGTTATATTTGAAAACACTTTCTTTTGAGCGGCTTTAACTGACTGTCTTTGTAATATTCTAACAGAGTCAATAAGAGGTATACCTGCTTTTAAATATGTTGAAAGTTGTGTAAGTATAAAAGCAAGTTGTGACATCTTAAGACGTGGAGAACCACCAATTTGGGCATTCATAATACCCTTCATTGCATCGATTCTAATTACTTGAAATCCTTCGTTTTCAAGAAAAGCCTTTACTTCAGCAGTACTAGTCCCATCTATTTGTCCTTTAATTTTTTGTCCTTGTTGATTAAGTACCTCATAAGAATAGGTTGTCATTTTAACACCAGTTGCATTAACACCCTTTATATCAACATGAATTCCATCAGTGGTATTAACTCCAGGATTTTGGACAGGAACACCATTAATATTAGCATTAGCTTGATTCTTAAGCATTTCTTGTCTTGTTTGCTCTTCGATCATTCTAAGTTGTTTTTGCATTTCTTCATCAAGAATACCTTCTTTTTGAGAAAGTTCATTACGTAATCTATTAACATGTTCTTGAGCTTGTTCCATTTCTCCTTGTAAAGCACTAACTTTACTTTCAGACATTTCAATTTGATCTTTTAATATATCTACATAATCGTCTAACTGATTAACATATTGATTTTGATTATCAACAACATTTTCTACATTAAAATCATCATCTACTTTATTATTTTTCTTTTTCATACGGCATTGCCCCTTTATTATTACTATAATCATTTTACAAAAAATAATAATCTATGTCAATTACCAAAAGAAAAAAGTAGAAATAAATCTACCCCCATCTTTGACACTTTGTATTAAAAATCATTCTCAAATCCTTTAAAAATAAGGGTTTTTTGTTTTTACTATTGCGTACTCGTTCCGTACATGCTATAATTAATACATAAAGATGAAAGGAAGTACAAAATG
>CAKOJO010000086.1 GCA_934090595.1 uncultured Bacilli bacterium
GAAGAATTTATTAGCTCTTTAAAAGAAATGACATTATTAGAAGTAAAGGAATTAGTTGATGCAATGAAAGAAGAATTTGGTGTTGATCCAAGTGCAGTTGCAGTAGCAGCAGCTCCAGCAGCGGCAGAAGAACAAGGACCATCTACTTTAACAGTTGTTCTTAAAAATGCTGGTGCAGCAAAAATTAATGTCATTAAAATAATCAGAGAAGTTACTGGTTTAGGATTAAAAGAAGCTAAAGATATCGCTGATGCTGGTGGAAATATTAAAGAAAATATTCCTGCTGAAGAAGCTAATGAATTAAAAGCTAGATTAGAAGAAGCTGGCGCTGAAATTGAATTAAAATAATTGATTGATTTAAAGCCTGTTTTTACGATGGGCTTTTTGTCGTATAAAAGGGAGGAAAAATGACTCACTATTTTACTAATGATAATATTGAAAGTAATATAAAAGAAATATTGGTAAAAGTTAAAGATAAGACTTTTAGTTTTTATACTGATAATGGAGTGTTTTCTAAACGTGGTCTTGATTTTGGCAGTAGAAGTTTGATTGATACTGTTCTTGATATGGATATACATGGAAATATTTTGGATATTGGTTGTGGCTATGGTGTTATTGGAATCATTTTATCTTCTTTTTTTCATGGCAATTATGATTTAGTTGATGTTAATAAGAGAGCTATTCATCTTGCTAAGATGAATGTGTCTAAGAATAAAGTTATTGCTAATGTTTTTTATAGTGATATTTATTCTGATGTTTCGAAAAAATACGATTTTATTATTACTAATCCACCTATAAGAGTAGGAAAGGATATTTTGTATAAATTTTTATTTGATGCTAAAGATTATTTAGTACCTGGTGGTTCTTTGATTTTTGTTATCAACAAAGATCAGGGTGCAAAAAGTGTTATTAAAGATTTATCTTTAGTTGGAGAAGTAGAGGTTTTGAATAAAAATAAAGGTTTTTTTGTAATAAAATGTATTTTTAATTGACAAATTGACTGAATTGTGGTAATAATATAAGTTGGTTATTTGTCTATTTGAGGACAAATTGTTGTTTAAAAATTTGAAAGTAGGGGTGATTTTTTGTGGCATTTAAAGTAGTAAGCTGTGGTGACCATAGAAAAAGAAGAAATTTTTCCAAGATTAAAAATACTTATGAATTAAGAGATTTGTTGGAAATACAAAAGAAATCATATAATTGGTTTATTGAAAAAGGTATTGAAGAAGTATTCAATGATTTATTCCCCGTAGAGAACTTTGCTGGTACATTATCATTGGAATTTGGTGATTATCATTTTGATGAGCCTAGATATTCTATTAAGGAATGTAAGGAAAGATATGCAACTTATGCTGCTCCATTGAAGGTTGATGTAAGACTTTTTAATAATGAAACTGGTGAAGTAAAAGAACAAGAAATTTTCTTGGGTGATATGCCACTTATGACTGACAGTGGTACTTTTGTCATAAATGGTGCAGAACGTGTAATAGTTTCACAACTTGTTAGGTCTCCTTCAGTATATTTTAATAAGGAATTAGATAAGAATGGTAGACTTTTAATTACATCACAAATTATACCAACTCGTGGTACTTGGTTAGAGTTTGAAACTGATGCTAGGGATATTTTATATGTACGTATAGATAGAACTAGAAAGGTTCCTTTAACTACATTACTTCGTGCATTTGGTTTATCTAGTGATGATGATATTATTAAATTATTTGGTGATAGTGAATTCCTTGAAAATACTATTGCTAAGGATTCTACTAGAAATACTGATGAAGCTTTAATTGAAATATATGAAAAGTTAAGACCAGGTGAACCTGCGACTCTTGATAGTTCTAAGAATCAAATTATTACTAGATTCTTTGATGAATTTAGATATGATTTAGCTAAGGTTGGTAGATATAAGTTTAATATTAAGTTGAATGTTCTTGATAGAGTACTTAATCAAACTTTAGCTGAAGATATTAAAGTTGATGGAGAAATTGTTGTTCCTAAAGATACAGTTGTTACTAAGGAAGTTCTTGAAGTATTAAAACCAATATTTGCAAATGGTTATGGTGTTAAAGAAGTTAAGATTAATGATGAGTTAGATACTTATAATAAAGTACAAATGGTTAAGGTTTATAAACCTGGTACTAAGAAGAAATTAGTAGTTATTGGTAATGATCAAAGTATTGATTCTAAAAGACTTACTATTTCTGATGTTTATGCATCTTGTTCATATTATTTAAATTTACTTGATGGTGTTGGTAATTTTGATGAAATTGACCACTTAGGAAACAGAAGAATTCGTCAAGTAGGAGAACTTTTACAAAATCAATTCAGAGTAGGGGTTACTCGTATGGAAAGGGTTATTCGTGAAAGAATGACTACTCAAGATATTAATGAAGTTACTCCTAAGACTCTTATTAATATTAGACCTATTACTGCTATATTGAAGGAATTCTTTGGTAGTTCACAATTGTCACAATTCATGGATCAAATTAATCCAATAGCAGAGTTAACTCATAAGAGACGTCTTTCTGCTTTAGGACCTGGTGGACTTTCTAGAGATAGAGCAGGTATGGATGTACGTGATGTTAATGAATCGCATTATGGTAGAATTTGTCCAATTGAGTCTCCAGAAGGACCTAATATCGGACTTATTACTACTTTAGCTAGTTATGCTAAGATTGATGATTATGGATTTATTAAGACTCCATATCGTAAGGTTGTAGATAGTGTTATTACTGATGAAGTAAAATATTTTACTGCTGATGAAGAAGGAGATTTAATTATATCTCAATCTACAGTTCTTACTGATGAAAATAATAAGATTATTGATGAGTCAGTAGCAGCTCGTTATCATGGTGAAAATATTATGACTACTCCAGATAAAGTTGATTATATTGATGTTTCACCTCAACAAGTTGTATCTATTACAACAAGTTGTATTCCATTCTTGGAACATGATGATGCGACTCGTGCACTTATGGGTTCTAACATGCAACGTCAAGCTGTACCGCTTCTTAGTCCTGAAGCTCCATTCGTAGGAACAGGTGTTGAATATATTGCTGCTAGAGATTCTGGTTCTACAATTGTTGCTAAGGCAGATGGTGTTGTTACTTATGTTGATGGTAGAAAAGTTATTGTTAAAAATAAGGGTGGAGTAGATGAGTATTATTTAACTGATTTTACTGCATCTAACCAAGGAACTTGTTTCCATCATAAGCCAATTGTAAGAGTTGGAGATAAGGTAAAACGTGGTGTGACTATTTTAGCAGATGGACCTTCTTGTGATAAGGGTGAACTTGCTCTTGGTAAGAATGTTACTGTTGCATTCATGTTATTTAATGGTTATAACTATGAAGATGCTGTTATATTAAATGAAAAATTAGTAAAAGAAGATGCTTATACTTCAATTCATATTGAAGATTATGAAATGCCATGTCGTGATACTAAACTTGGTCCTGAAGAAATTACAAGAGATATTCCTAATGTTAGTGAAGAAGCTCGTAAGAATTTGGATGCTGATGGTATTATTAGAATTGGTACTGAAGTAAA
>CAKOJO010000087.1 GCA_934090595.1 uncultured Bacilli bacterium
TTAGACTATTTTGTCTATTCTTATGGTTTAATTTTACAACAAAAAAAGTACTTTTTCAAGTACTATTCTTCAATACTTTTACCCTATATCTTTTAGGTCTTCAAAAGTATATTTTAAACTAATTATTTAGTTTAATATATCTTGCTCATATAGTTTTTTATAGTAATCATTTTTCATTAATTCTTGGTGTGTTCCACTTGCCACTATTTGTCCTTCTTTCATCACATAAATTTTATTACATGATTTTATTGTGGATAATCTATGTGCTACTATTATGATTGTGTGTTCACCGAATAGAGAGTTTAATGATTTTTGTAGGTCACTTTGAGTTACGTTATCAAGGGCACTTGTTGCTTCATCAAATAATATTATTTTACTATTTTTTAGCAATGCTCGTGCTATTGCTAGTCTTTGTTTTTGTCCTCCAGATAGACTAGTTCCATTTTCTCCGATTAGGGTATCGTATTTATTTGGAAGTGTCATAATATAATCGTGTATTTGGGCAGTTTTACATGCATTAATTATGTCTTCTTTTGTTATATTATCGCTTATTAATTCTAAATTTTCTTTGATTGTTAGATTGAATATATATGGATTTTGGCTTATTACTGCAATATTGTCTCTAATGCTATCTCTTGTTAAGTCATTTATGTCTATTCCATCAATTAATATCTTATTTTTTCCAACTTTATAACTTTTACTCAATAGATTAAGTAATGTTGTTTTACCACTGCCACTTTCTCCCACTATACCAATTGTGTCGTTTGGATTAATTACTAAATTTATGTTATTTAAGATCTTTTTTCTGTTATATGCAAATGATAAATCAACTAGTTCAATTTTACCATTAGCATTAATTAATTGTTTGTTTCCAAATGTTTCTTTTGGATATTTTTTATTATCCATAAATTCAAATATTCTTTCACAAGCTATTGAATACTCATTTAAATATTCTTTAATGCTTCTGTAGCATAGGTTCAATTCATAGACATTGGTTCTATACATATAAATTATAATTAAGTTAGTTACTGTTAACATTTGGTTGTTGACTAGTACTATACCGACTAATATTATTATTAAGACCATTATTGATTGCATAAATTCAATCATATTATAAGATGTGCCACTTTTTATATTTTTTTCTCCTTCGACTCTTGTTGCTTCGTCTAATCCTTTAACAACCATGTTATGTGTTTTTTTAGTTAAGTTTAATATTTTTATATCACGAATGCCACGAATAATTTCGTTTAATAATCCGGCATTTTTATCACTTATTTTTTTATTTTCTTCTGATAATTTCTTAACTTTATTTAATGCTGTTTTTTCATAAATATATATAATAAAGAAGCTAATAACATAAATAATTCCTAGTATATAATTTATGTATATTACATAAATTAAGATAAATATATCAGTTATTAGGTTTAGAAAGCTAAATTGAACCACTGATAAAATTGATGAAACTTGTTCTGGATCATTTTTTATTCTATTGGTGAATTCTCCGGATGAATGTTTTTCAAAGTTTGATGTTTCCATATTAAAGATTGTTTTTATCATATCTTTTCTGATATTTAATATCAATTTTTGCTTAATGCTTTTTATATAAACAATGTTAGTTAAATAACTTGTTAAAACTTTTATTAAGCTTATTATAATCATAAGTAAAGCAAATGTGATTGATTTTTCTATGTTAAAATTAGTTAAATTTGTTAATAAATTAGCACTTACTATTGGATTAACTATACTAGTAATGCAGAAAATTATTGTAAAAATTAATAATGCTACTACACTACTTTTAAAGGATTTAAAGTATTTAAGCATCTTTATTTCATTTTTTTTATTTTTCATTGTACCACCTTTTAAAAGTTATATTATTGTTTGCTATTTTCTAATACAATTATATCACATATAATGTAGGTATGTAAATTAATTGTTGTGAGTTATTGATTTACATATTAATAAGATAATTTGCTTTTATTGTTTATAATTATAAAAACGACATATCTTTGTTATAGATAAATGTCGTTTTTATACATTAGTTTCTTGTTTTGACAATATTTTTATTTTGTTTTACTTTTATATGTTCTTATTTATGTATTTTGCATACATTAATTTTGTTTGTAAATTGTCTAATATTGTTATAGTTGTTTTCTTATTCTTTGTAGTGCTGTTTTTTCTATTCTAGATATTTGTGCTTGTGATATATCTAGTTCTTGCGCTATTTCCATTTGAGTTTTTCCTATTATGAATCTTTGGTCTATTATGTATTGTTCTCTTTCAGTTAGATTTTCTATTGCTTTGTTGACTGCTAAGCGAATGTCTAGGTCGTTATTATTTTTTTTATCTTCGATTTGATCGAATAAATAGATGGTGTCTCCTCCATCATTGTATATTGGTTCAAATAGGCTTACTGGTTGTCTTAATGAATCTAGTGCTAATGCTAGTTCTGCTTTGTCTATTTCTAATAGTTTAGCTAGTTCATCGTCTGTTGGTTCTTTTCCATTTTTTATAGTTAGTTCATCTTTTAGTTTTAGTATTTTATAGGCTGTGTCTTTTATACTTCTGCTTACTCTTATACTATTGTTATCTCTTAAATATCTTCTTACTTCTCCCATTACCATTGGAACACAATATGTTGAGAATTTTACTTGATATGATAGATCAAAGTTATCTATTGCTTTTATTAGTCCAATGCATCCAATTTGAAAGAGATCATCTAAGTTTTCATCTTTTTTATTGAATCTTTTTAGAATTGATAGTACTAGTTTTAGATTACCATGTATTAATTCATCTCTTGCATTTTGATCTCCTTGTTGCATTTTTATAAATAGTTCTTCCATTTCTTCTTGAGTTAGAACTTTAATACTATTTGTATTTAGTCCTGTTATATCTACCTTATATTTACTCATTATTATCACCTATTTATGTAGTGATATTTTTTTGTTATTTTTATTCATTTTTGTTATAATATTTTTTGGTGGTATTATGGATTATTTTTCATGTTGTAAATTATGTCCAAGAGAATGTGGTGTTAATCGTAATGATAGTATTGGTTTTTGTAAGGCGAATAATAAGTTAAAAATAGCTCGTGCCGCTCTTCATTTTTTTGAGGAACCTCTGATATCTGGAGATTTGGGAAGTGGTGCTATATTTTTTAGCAATTGTAATTTAAAGTGTGTTTTCTGTCAAAATTATGAAATTAGTAGTGAATGTGTTGGAAAAGAAATTAGTGTTTCTAAGTTTAGTGATGTTTGTATTGATTTGCAAAATAAAGGTGCACTTAATATTAATTTAGTTACTCCGACTCATTATGTTCCTTTAATACGTGAGGGACTTCTTCTTGCAAAGGAAAAGGGTCTTACTATTCCTATTATTTATAATACTAGTAGTTATGAGAATGTGTCTACTCTTAAGATGCTTGATGGTATTGTTGATGTTTATTTACCTGATCTTAAGTATTATTCTAATGACCTTGCTATTAAGTATTCTAGTTGTCCTGATTATTTCAAGTATGCTAGTT
>CAKOJO010000088.1 GCA_934090595.1 uncultured Bacilli bacterium
TACAAGGTATAGTATAACATTATAGTGTATACATTTTAACTAATGATGCGTATACATTTTAAAAAAGGATTAACAAATTTGACGTAAAGTGTTGAAATTACTTTTTTTTTATGATACAATTTCATTAGAAACTAGAGGAGGGCAATATGAAAGAAAAGAAAATGCTTACTATAACTAAGTTAGATGGAACAATAGAAACTGTTGAAGAAGTAATTAGCTTTGAATTCAGTGATACTTTAAAGAAATATGTTGTATATACAAAAAATGAAACAGATGCAAATGGAAATATTACAGTATATGTTACTGAAATGATAACAGATGCAAATGGTGCAAATAAATTTGTTGGAGTAGAAAGTGAAGAAGAATGGTCTAAAATCAAAGATGTTCTTCGCGAACTTGCTAAATAATCAGGAGGGACATTATGGAAAAAATAGTTATTGAAAATATGAATGGTGTTTTAATATGTGAAGCACCGCTTAGTGCTGTTTTAGAAAATGATAGTAAAAAAATAAAACTATCTACTGAAAAACTTGCAAATGTTTTATCAAAAGCATTGCAACCAAAAGAAAATATTGAGATAGAAGAACCAGTTCATGAAGAAATTGATGTTAACTATGTTACTGAAGTTGAAGAACAACCGGTTCACATTGAACCTGCTTATGAAGAACCAAGAGTGGAAGAGGCACCAATTATTGTTCATGACAGTTTTGTGAAAACTGCTAAACCAAGTATTGAGGAACCACATCCATATGGTGGATATCGTGGTGTTACAAGTTCTGTTCCTGATATAAAAAGTGTTAGTAATACATTAAATGTTGATACTAAGATTGAAAAATTAAAAAAAGAAGCGGCAGAAGCAGATAAGGACTCTATAATTGGAAAAGTACTACTTAGTGGTGTTTCAAAAATCGAACAAGTTGAAAGAGAAATTAGCAATTTGGATGAAAGAAACATGAAAATTAGCGGTATTATTGAAGAATTAATGACAAAGAAAAACCTTGCACAAAGAGACAATAAAGCTCTTGAAAATGAAATGAGCAAAACTATGAAAATTGATTTAACTAAAATTCAAGATGCAATTGCTTTAGATGCTGCAAGAAGCATTAATGAAAGTATTAGTATTTTGGAAGGAAGAAAAAGCGACTCAGATAGAACAATTGATGATATTGAAGATAAAATTGTTGTTCAAAAACAAGAAAAAGCAGCAGTTGCAGAATCTAAAAAATCAAAAGAAAATGAACTTTATGAAATATGTCGTGAAATTGAAGATAATAAAGTAAAAGCTGGCGAATGTATGAAACGTTCTAGTGAATTAGAAAGTCTAAGACAAAAACATGAACGTGAAGAAGAAAAAATTCAAAGTGGAATTAGTGAGTTATATTCAAGTTTATCTTTAATTGATGAAGAGCCACCAAAAAAAGTAGCAAGTATTTCAAATCCGTTAGATCGTGATCCTTTTGCTACAATTAGACAAGAAGAAAATAATGATGAAATAGGAATAAGAACCGTTAGTAGACGCTAATGGTCTTTTTTTTATACTATTTCATAGAATTAGATGAGGGATTATATGAAGAATGCTATTATCTATTTTTACAATATGTATATTAATGATATAAGAAAATTAAATAATAATTATTATTTTTCTTTTAACAATGATGATTATGTTATTGAACAGTATAACTTTAATATCAAAGAATCAGTTTTTATGTATGAATTAAATAAAGAAATGCTAGATAATAAGATAAATACATATAAAATAATACTTACAAAAGAAAATAATGTTTTATTTGAGTATGATGGATATTTGTATTTTTTAATGATAATTCCAAAAATTAGAAATAGAGTAATTACTTATGAAGACGTTATTAGCTTTAATGTTTACACAAATAATGATAAGATACTAAATGCTTTAGATAAATCAAATTGGGGTTATTACTGGAGTGAGAAAATTGATTATATAGAATATCAGTTTAGTAGTATTATGGACAAACATAAAGTTATTAAAAATAGTATTAATTATTATATAGGACTATGGGAAAATGCAATTAGTTATTATAATGATAATATAAATGATTCTTATACTAAACAAGTGGTGCATAAAAGAGTAGATACTAATATGGACTTACTTTCGTTTCTGAATCCAATTAATCTTATAATAGATACCAAAGAAAGAGATCTAGGAGAATATTTTAAATCTTACATAATGAATGAAAGTTATACAATTGATAATATAAATAATATGTTAGGTAAGATTTCTTTAGATGATGTAAAAGTAAAAAGATTTATTTGTAGAATAATGTTTCCATCATACTATTTTGACAGATATGATGATATTATGATCGGAAGTAGTGATGAAGAAGTATTAAACAATATAATAAGCAAAAATAAAAATGTATTAGTCTTGTTAAAAATTATATTTAATAAGTATAAAAATAGTAATATTCCTCAAATTGAATGGATAAAAAAAGAAGATTAGTCAACTAATCTTACTTCTTTAATTTCAGGTACTTTTTCCATTATTGTTTTTTCAATACCATCTTTTAGTGTGAATTGTCTCATCATACAAGAAGAACATGCTCCTTGAAATCTAACATAAACGATGTTATCTTCTATCTTAACTAGTTCGATATTACCACCATCATTCATTAAAAATGGCCTTAAATCATTAATGACTTCTAAAACTTTTTCTTCCATAATTAATCACCAAATAGTATTATATCACAGTTTTTAGAAATGTTATACTTTAAAATTATAAAAAAATATAGTATAATGTATATGGATGTGATAAATATGTCGAAGTATGAAGTAGGTAATGTAGTAACAGGAAATGTCACAGGTATAGAAAAATACGGGATATTTGTTAGTTTGGATGAATATTACAGTGGTCTTATACATATATCTGAAATATCAGATGATTTTGTAAGAGATGTTAATGATTATGTTAAGTATGGGGATACAATAAAGGCAAAAATTATTGAAGTTGACGATGATTCTTTTCATGTTAAATTAAGTATTAAAGATATGGATCATAAGGGTAAAATTAAAAAGAGAAGACAAATCGTAGAAACCGGTAGTGGTTTTGGAATACTTGAAGATAATCTAGATAATTGGATAAATATTAAATTTGAAGAAATAGAAAAAAATAAAAATTAAAAAGTTTTCAAAATTGTATTGACAAAACTCCCAGAATATATTATATTTATATATGTCGACATATGATTTTATTCGGGCGATTAGCTCAGTTGGTTAGAGCACCTGCCTTACAAGCAGGGGGTCGGGAGTTCGAGTCTCTCATCGCCCA
>CAKOJO010000089.1 GCA_934090595.1 uncultured Bacilli bacterium
TTTTAAAGCAAAAAATGAATTTGTTAATAACTCAAATTCATTTTTTATTTTTTTAAAAAATTATACCGGAACTCAAAGAAATTAATCTTCTTTTGACTTA
This sequence comes from uncultured Bacilli bacterium, assembly GCA_934090595.1. Lineage (GTDB taxonomy): Bacteria > Bacillota_I > Bacilli_A > RF39 > UBA660 > JAEDJI01. The sequence continues at coordinate 101 of CAKOJO010000089.1, forward strand.
ATTAAACATAAAGTTTTATTCTTCATATTAGTGCCTATTTCTTTGTCAATGCTTTCTTTTTCAGACCTAGTAATTGTTTCATATTCTGATAATTGTTCTATATAATTTACTACTTCATCTTTTACTATTTCTCTTAATTCTTCAGTAGGATATCCTTTTTCTTTGAATAATTTATATAGTTTAATACCATATAAAACTACTGCGTCTTCACTGACTGGTTTTGCAAAGTGCTTATCATTTAACTCTTTTGTCATTTGTTTTATTTCGCTTACTTTTATATATTTTCCTAAATCTTCATAAAAATATGAAAGTGGTGTTTCTTTAATTACCATTGTTTCTCCTGAATGCAAGTCAGGATCATGTCCACAAAGATATAAATACGTCGTATTGTCTAAAACATCAGTAGTTTTTGAATTATCATTTTTATGACAAATTGCTATGTGTTCATTGCTTTTATATGTTTTATATATTCCATTTCCTATATATTTTGTATCACATGTTGCAAGAAATGTAACAAATAAATTCTTATTTTTTATTTTTTTATCAAACATTTTGTATTTCTCCTTTAAAGTCTTCTTTTAATATTTGCATGTATATACTATCATGATAGATTCCTTCAAGATAGTGAGATTGTTTTCTTACTCCTAGTTCTTTGAAACCACATTTTAGATAGCACTTTTTAGCACGTTCATTGGTATCTAATAGTTCAAGCATAATATTATTAAGGTTTAAGTGATTGAATGCATAATCAAGTAATAGATTGATTGCTTCAGTTCCATAGCCTTTTTCTCTTTCATCATTTTTACCTATCATAATACCAAGTGTTGCAGTTTTATTGATATGATCTATATTCATAAGTGATATATTACCTATTAGTTCATCATTTGATAGTTTTACTATAGAAAGGTATACTTTATCATCTTTTCTTGCTCTTTCTACAAAGTCTTTTTCATCTTCAAGAGTAAATATTTTACTATATTGATCTAAGTATTTAGATGTTTCGTAGTCATTAATCCATTCAGTAAATGAAATATAATCATCTTCACTAAATGGTGATAAGTAAATACTTTTCCCTATTATTTTTTTATAATGTTTCATTATTTTACCTCTTTTATATATAAATCCTTTAATTGATTTTCATCAACATAATTTGGAGCATCAGTCATTAAACAACTAGCACTGGTAGTCTTAGGAAATGCAATAACATCACGAATATTTTCTGTATTTGTAAGTAGCATTGTTAATCTATCTAGACCTAGAGCAAGTCCTCCGTGTGGTGGTGTTCCATATTTGAATGCTTCAAGTAGAAAACCAAACTTTTCATTTTTCTCTTCTTCAGTTAATCCGATTATTTCAAATATTTTACTTTGTAGATTCTTATCATGAATTCTTATTGATCCTCCACCGGCTTCATATCCATTAATTACTATATCATAAGCATCTGATAAGCATTTTGATGGATCAGTATTTAATAGATCTATATCACTATCTTTTACTTTAGTAAATGGATGATGAAGTGCAACATATCTTTTTTCTTCTTCATCATATTCAAACATTGGAAAATCTACTACCCAAAGCATTTTATATTCATCTTTTTTAATTAGATTAAGATCATTTGCTAGTTTTAGTCTTAAAGCTCCGAGTGATTGTTTTACTATATCATAAGATCCTCCGGATAATAAAACAAGATCATTTTCTTCTAAAGAAAGGGTGTTAATTAAATTATTTTGAACATCTTCATTCATAAACTTAATTATACTTCCATTTAGTGTTTCATTATATTTTAAATAAACTACTCCAGTACTTTTATATTTTTTTACAAATTCGCTTAAATTATCTAAATCTTTTCTTGAAAACTTATCACTAACATTTTTAACTACTAAACAGTTTACTATTTCTTTATCCTTAAACATAGGGAATTCTGTATCTTTAAATATACTAGTAACATTATTTATTTTCATATCAAATCTTAAATCCGGTTTATCACTTCCATATAGATCCATAGCCTTTTTATACGGCATCCTATCAAGTGGTAATTTGATATCTATTCCTTTTATTTCTTTGAATAGCTTTTGTAGTAGTCCTTCAGTTATACTAATAACATCATCTTGGTTTACGAAACTCATTTCCATATCTATTTGAGTAAATTCTGGTTGACGATCAGCACGTAAATCTTCATCTCTAAAGCATTTTGCTATTTGGAAATATCTTTCAAAACCTGATACCATAAGTAATTGTTTAAATATTTGAGGAGATTGAGGTAGTGCATAAAACTTATTTTTATTTACACGAGATGGCACTAAATAGTCTCTTGCTCCTTCAGGAGTTGATTTACATAGTATTGGTGTTTCTACTTCAAGAAAATGATTATCTGATAAGTAGTTTCTTGCTATCATACATATTTTATGTCTTGTGATAAACTTACTAGATAAATCTTCTCTTCTAAGGTCTAGATAACGATATTTTAGACGTGTTTCTTCACTAGCATTAGTATTGTTATTGACCTCGAAAGGTGTATCAAGTGATTCATTTAAGACTTCCAAAGATGAAACTTCTACTTCAATATCTCCGGTTGGAAGATTAGGATTTTTACTAGTTCTTTCTATTACTTTACCAGATATTTTAATTACACTTTCATTTTTTAAAGATGATAATTCTTCAAAAAATGTTTTTTCTGGAGATACCACTAATTGTATTATACCACTACGGTCACGAAGATCGATAAATAGCATTCCTCCAAGATTTCTTTTTTTACTAATCCATCCATATAATTCTATTTCTTGATTAATGTTTTTGATACTTAAATCAGTATTAAATATTTTTTTCATTTTATCATTCCTTTCAATAAAAAAACAGTTATATCCCAAAGGGACGAATAACTGTTAAATCCGCGGTACCACCCAATTTATTATATATAAAATATAATCTCTTTATTTATAACGGCAATCAACCGGCTTGTTCTACTTAATTCCTCAAGCACTCATGGTGTCTTTCATATTTAATTTTATACTAGTTTTCACCAAACACTAGCTCTCTTAAATAAACTTAAATATTACTTTTCCAATCAACGTTTATGTATAGATTATAGAATATTTTCAGTTTATTGTCAAGACTGCACGAGTTTGAGTTTCGGTATTTTACGTTATTTTTAAATAAAATTAAAAATATTATAACTATTTTTTGGTTTTTTATTATTA
>CAKOJO010000090.1 GCA_934090595.1 uncultured Bacilli bacterium
GTTTACTTCCGCATTATCAACCGTCATTTCATTCTCATTATAACCGTAAACAAACGCAAATGCAATATAATTTACAACTTCATTTGTTTTTTCAGGAGTAACAGAAAGTGATACCTGCTGGTAAGCATCTGAATTGAGAACAGAAACAATTGAACCACTATTATCAAAAATATGAGTTTCACTATATCCCTGCTTATTTGTATAGATAATTTGCTTCATCTAAAATTATCATATCCACCATAAGTACTATAGAAATTTATGAAAATGATTTTATTCTGCAATCGTTTTGACAAAGAAAATGAAATAAACAAGGTGAAAAAGCCACACAAGGGCAAGTATTATACTTGGGATAATAATCCCCTTTAGCATCATAAGGATGAAGCCTAACAGCATAATTGCCGTTACAGATGAAAGTATGGTTACCTTGGTTTTTACTGTCATACCCTTTTTCTTTACAAACGAATCAAGGTGTTTTTTGTACATTTTTGTGTTCACAAACCAATTATGTAATTTTTCGGAAGAATTTGCAAAACAGAATACTGTCAGCAAAAAGAACGGTACTGTCGGCAAAATCGGGAGGACTATTCCGACACAGCCTATTCCGAGAGATACGCAACCGATTATTATGAAAATGATTTTTTTGAGTTTCAAGTTTGCTCTCCTTGGGTTATTTTTTGTTTTGAGAATATTTGACAAGTTTTCGCAAAGCGTTAAAACTTTCGGGACTTACTACATGTTCAAGTTTGCAGGCATCGGATGCAGCTGTTGTTTTATCTACGCCGAGATTTTCAAGCATTTCACAAAACATACAATTACGCTCGTAAACGCTTTTGGCAATCTTTTTGCCTGACCTTGTGAGAAAAATTGCCTTGTTTTCATCACGGGTTATGCAGCCGTCCTTTTCGAGTGATTTTAATGAAACCGAAACAGTCGGTTTTGACACACCGAGTTCTTCGGCTAATCTTGTTGCGTGAACTTCTCCCTTTAATGAAAGAATATAAATTGTCTTGAGATAATCCTCGGTTACTCGTTTCAGTTTCATTCCCACCTTTCTTTTTTACACGGGTATTACAAACGGCTTGCCTCCAATCTCTCCTGTTTCAAGTGTGACACCGTAAACATCTTCAATAAGTTTAGGTGTTATAATCTCTCTTGGCACACCCTGTGAAAGCACTTTTCCATTTTGCATTGCAACAATTTCATCGCTGTAACAGAGCGATTGGTTAATGTCGTGCAGAACCATAATGACAGTTATGTTAAATTCGCTATTCAGCCGTTTTACAAGGCGGAGAATTTGCAATTGATAGCGGATGTCGAGGTATGTTGTCGGCTCGTCAAGAAATAGAATTTTCGTGTCCTGAGCAAGTGCCATTGCAATCCACACACGCTGTTTTTGACCGCCTGAAAGCTGTGAAACAGGCTTGTCCTTAAACTTTTCCGTGTTGGTTATTTCAAGGGCAAATCTCACCTTTTCCCTATCTTCTTCAGGATTTGGCGACAAACCCATTGTGTGATACGGAGTTCTGCCGAATTCCACAAGCTTTTTAACCGTAATGTCCGGCGGAGCTGTGTTGTACTGATGAACAATTGCAGTCTTGCGGGCGAAATCTTTCAACTTCATATGTTCAATATTCTGACCTGCAAGGAAAATTTTACCGTTATCGGGTTTTATATTTTTGGTCATAAGGTTGAAAAGCGTACTTTTGCCGCAACCGTTTGCACCGATAAGGGTTGTGATTTGGCCCTCCTTGATTTTGAGGTTCAAGCCGTCAATGACTTTATTGTTGCCGTATGAAAACGAGAGGTCTTTGATTTCAAAAATATTATCAGGCATAGTTTTGTTTTGACCTCCTTAACAGAAAAATGAAGAATGGGCCGCCGATTACCGACATTACAACTGCGGCGCTGATTTCGTAGGGCGATGCGACAGTTCTGCCGATTGTATCGGCAAGCAAAAGCGTGAACGCTCCGAGCAAAATTGAATACGGCACAAGAACCTTGTGGTTACTGCCGACAAGCAATCTTGCAATATGCGGAACGATGAGTCCGAGAAAGCTGATTGCACCGACTACGGCTGTGCTGATTGACGCAAGAAGTACGGCTGTAACGGAAATAACAATTCTGCTCCTTGTGACATTCATACCAAGACTGCGGGCGGTTTTGTCTTCAAGCGAAAGCAGGTTGCATTGATTTGTCACAAAGAACGAGGCGATAAGTCCGATTACCGCATAAACAGCGAGCGTTTGAAAATCGTCCCATGTTTTCTGGGTTATGTTTGCGTTTACAATGCTTGCAACACCTGTGTATGAACTGCCCGTTGCCGAGTTAAACGCACTCATAAGGCCTGTGCAGAGTGCATTTACTGCGACACCGACAAGGATAATTCTTAGCGGTGAAAGTCCGCCTTTCCACGAAAGGCTGTAAACAAGCAGAAATGCAACCAAGCCGCCTATGAACGCAAGCATTGGCGTGAGAAAAAACAGGCTTGGAAAGAATGCCGTTACGATTACGGCAACAAGGCTTGCGCCCGAGCTTACACCGATAATGCCCGGATCGGCAAGTGGATTTTTCATTACCGCCTGCAACAAAACACCCGACACGGCTGTTGCCGCACCACCGAGCATCGCAATGAAAATTCTCGGAAATCGCAGGTCATAAATTGTTGCAACATCGGGATTATATTCAATAAAAAGTCCGCTGAAAAGCTCTGACGGAGTAACCTTCAAACTGCCCGTATTTACTGCAAAAATAAACAATACGAACAGTCCGACAGCTGTCAGAACAAAGGACAGGATTTTTTTGCGTGTGCTAATCAATGATAAAACCGCCTTTCACGCACAAACTTATTCATCACCGTAGAGCAAAGGCTGGAGTGCCTCAAGAGCATCGCTGTAGCTGAAATTTGCACTCATATTGAAGAGTGATGAGTCGAGGTCATAGACTTTGCCGTTTTGAACTGCACGAAAGTGTTTCCACACATCGTTGGTTTCAAACTCTTTTGCAAACATTTCTTTTACCTCATCGGGGAGAGCGTGAGCGGCTCTGAGGATAATATCGGGGTCTTTTGTCTGCATATCTTCTGTGTTAGCCGTCAGAAATTCCTCTCCGCCACCGTCACCGTAAACATTTGTTGCACCTGCAAGTTTTACAAGACTGCCGACATA
>CAKOJO010000091.1 GCA_934090595.1 uncultured Bacilli bacterium
TTATTAGTAAGTTCTGTTGAATCAGATGGAGATAATGTCTATATAAATTATATAGGCAGTTCTAATACAGCAATGTGTCCACGAGGTGATGGTAGCAGAGGTTACTCATAGTGTGTTTTATGCACCTCAATATGCTGCAATTGCAAATGGTTATTTTGAGGATGAAGGTCTTGATGTTGAACTTGTTTTAACTAGTGGTGCTGATAATGTTATGGCTGCTGTGTTATCTGGTGATGTTGATATTGGATTATCTGGAAGTGAAGCTACTATTTATGTTTATAATGGTGGGGAAAAGGATTATATAAAGACTTTTGCTCAACTTACTAGGAAGGATGGATCATTTATTGTATCTAGAAAAGATATTAAAGATTTTAAACTTGATGATATGAAAGGAAAGTATATAATTGGTGGACGTCTTGGAGGAATGCCTGAAATGACTTTGGAATGGTCTTTGAAGGAAGCTGGTATTGATCCTAAGAAGGATTTGACTATTGATACAAGTATTCAATTTGCTTCAATGGCGAGTGCTTTTATCGGAGGAACTGGGGATTTTGTTAATCTTTTTGAACCTCTTGCTACTCAAGTAGTTAATCAAGGATATGGTTATAAGGTTGCATCTCTTGGTAGTTATGGAGGGGATGTTCCATATACTGCATATAATGCTAGAATTAGTTATATAAATGAAAATAAAGATGTGATTGAATCGTTTACTAAGGCTGTACAAAAGGGACTTGATTATGTAAATAGTGAGGATTCTATTGAAATAGCAAAGACTATTTTAGATTTCTTTCCTGATACATCATTAAAGGATTTAACAAGTGCAGTGGATAGTTATAAGAAGAATGATACTTGGCCTAAGACTACAGAGTTTACTGAAAAGTCATTTGATCATTTACAAGAAATATTAGTTAGTGCAGGACAATTAGATAAAGATAAAACTGTTAAATACAGTGATTTAATATATGTTAAATAATATATTAGAGTTAAAGAATATAAGAAAAATATATCATAGTAAAGATGGGGAAACTTTAGCACTTGATAATATAAACTTAAAGGTTTTAGATGAAGAGTTTATATCTATAATTGGTCCTTCTGGATGTGGTAAGTCTACACTTCTTGGAATAGTTGCGGGTATTGTTTCAAAGTCAGGAGGAGAGATACTTGTACCTAATGATTTTAAGATAGGGTATATGCTTCAGGATGATTGTTTGTTTCCTAAAAGGACTGTTTTAGAGAATGCGGTTCTTGGTCTTGAAATTAAGGGACTTCTTAATGATGAGAGTAGGAAAAGAGTTGTTGATTTGCTTACTAAGTATGGTTTGGGGGAATTCATAAATAGTTATCCAGATAGTCTTAGTGGGGGAATGAAACAAAGGGTTGCTCTTATTAGGACGCTTGCTCTTGATCCTGATTTATTACTTTTAGATGAACCATTTTCTGCTTTGGATTATCAAACACGTCTTACTTTGTCTGATGATTTATATAAAATAATAAAACAAGAGAGAAAGACTACGATAATGGTTACTCATGATATAGCGGAGGCTATTAGTATGTCGGATAGAATAGTGGTTCTTACTAAGAGGCCTAGTACTATTAAGAGTATTTATGATATTTTATTAGATAAGAAGGATGTTCCTACTAAAAACAGGCAAGATAAGAATTTTATATATTATTATAATAAGATATGGAAGGAACTTGATAATCATGTGTAGTGAAGAACATAGAGTTTATTTATCTAAGTTAAAAAGGGATAAGGTAATAGTTACAGTATTTAGAATATCAATTTTGTTTATGCTTCTTTTGATATGGGAAGTGTTGGCAAGATATAATTTAATAAATAGTTTTTTATCTTCGTCTCCAGTACTTGTTTTAAAGACTACTGTTAATTTGATAAAAGAAAATGATCTTATTATTCATATATGGTATACTCTTTATGAGACAATTATAAGTTTTTCAATTGCTAGTATACTTGGTCTTTTAATAGCTAGTTTGTTTTGGGCAAATAAGAGAGTTGCTAGAGTGTTTGACCCTTATTTAACGGTTTTAAATTCACTTCCTAAGGTGTCACTTGGGCCGCTTTTGATAATATGGGTTGGTGCTAATGTAAGATCTATAATAGTTATGGCTATTTTAATATCAGTTTTTACTACTATTATAAATATGTACAATGCTTTTAATCAAACAGATAAGTCAAAGATTTTGCTTCTTAAGTCTTTGAATGCTAGTAAGATGCAAATATTTATGAAGTTGGTTTTTCCTGATAATGTTAAGACTTTGATGAATACTTTAAAAATAAATATTAGTTTATCGCTTATTGGTGTAATTATGGGAGAATTGTTAGTATCAAAGAAAGGACTTGGTTATCTTATAACGTATGGTTCACAAGTGTTTAATTTGAATTTAGTTATTACTTCTATATTTATACTTGGAATAATATCATATATTTTATATTTAGTTATTGAGAAAGTAGAGAAGAAGTTAAGATAAAAAAATTACAACGTTTTATAATGTTGTAGTTTTCTTTTTTTATTGATTTTTATTAATTGTTAGATAAATATATTTATTTTTATATTTTTCAGTTGTTGCAAAAATTGCGGTAACTGGATTATGCTGATTTTTTCTTGTTTTAATTATTAATATTTAGTATAATTTTTATATCGTGTGGAAACATAAAAAAATGTAAACTTCAAGTAGAAGAAAGTTTTCTTAATTTCAAATACAAAAGTAAAGGAGGTAATGAAATATGAAAAATGAAATTATACTATTTGAAAATCAGAATGTAAAATTAGAAGTTAATATGAGGGATGAAAGTGTTTGGCTAAATCGTGAGCAGTTAGCTATGCTGTTTGATAGAGATATTAAAACAATAGGTAAACATATTAATAATGCTTTAAAGGAAGAATTGTCTGATGAAGTGGTTGTCGCAAAATTTGCGACAACCACTCAACATGGGGCAATTGAAGGAAAAACTCAGACTCATATGGTAGATTACTATAATTTGGATATGATAATTAGTGTTGGTTACCGTGTTAAAAGTCAAAATGGTGTTATTTTTAGAAAGTTCTGTTCAACTTTATGACTGATGAGAATATTCACGATATGCAACATTAATGTCAATAGGTAATTGCTTTTTT
>CAKOJO010000092.1 GCA_934090595.1 uncultured Bacilli bacterium
CATGGGATAATTTCCAATTTATAACAAACTATCAAGAATTTCAATTTTACTATTGACTTTTAATAGTTAGTCACCATAAATAGTATGGACTAAATAGCAAATATTAAACTTTTTTCATATAATATTTTAGGTGATTGCTATGAATAAACATAGTTTTATGTGTAATTGTTGTGCTTGTAAAAATAAAAGACGAAGTAGTGGTTGCTACATCGGTCTTATTGCTTTTTGGATAATAGTAATATTTTATCAAGCTATAATTACTATATTTTTTACTATTACTTGGAATGCTGTTATATTATTTTTAGAAATTATATTACTCTTCTTCCTCATTTTTAGGATAATATGGTGAGATAATACTGTCTGTTTTATATAAATAATCAAGCATTTTATCTACTAGTTTACAATTATTAAAATCATTATTAGTAAATTCTATTTTATCTGGTAATGATATTAATATAAAGAATAGTTTTAATTCATTTTGTTTTAATGGATATCTTTTTTGATATATTTCAAGTAAACTAGAGAATTCTATTTTTTCATAATTGTTTTTATAAAAGTTATATAAATCATATATGGGATTATCAAACTTAGATTTATCCCAACTAATTAAATAACTATTTTCGTTTCTTATTAAGTGATCTAAAGAAAGATTATTATGTATTAGTGCTACTCTTTCTTTTTTACTTTCTTTTACTAACTCATACCAATTATCTAATTCGTTTTTACAATAGTTTAATGAAGAATAAATCTTAGATATATTTCTAACTAATAAGTAATTGGATGGTGACATATATATTTCTTGTTCTATTAATTCATTTAAGTCACTATAATAACTATATAATTTATCTATTTTATTATCGATATCTTCATATATTTTTTTATAATCATCTATACTTATACTATTATATCTAGTGGTTTTACTATGAAGAAGAGATACAAGATTAATTAGTTCAATGGCTCTTTCATCATCAGATATATTGTAGTCTTTTAAATATTCATATAAAACATATTTATCTGATAATACTTTATTACTAGGATAATAGTTAAAATTTCTAGCATCTAAGTATGAAAATACTTTATTATTACCTTTGTTTTCCTTTAAAACATATTCATTATTTACTAAAGTAGCACTTTTTACCTTTTTAAAGTATTTAGGATTTATATTATTTTCTTTAAGTAATTTATAATCAATCATTAGAGTTAGGTATAAGTAGTTTTAAACCAGTAGTAAGATTATCAAAATCATTATAATCTTTTATTTGATTAACTGATACTTTATATTTAGTACAAATCTTTTCAATAGTATCTTCTTCTTGAACAGTATATACTTTATAAGTTAAATATCTTTCATCAGTATCGCTAATTATATCAGATTTAATATCATTTAAAACATTAACAGGATTAATATTTCTCTCATCCACTACTAATTCTTCGATTTTTTTAGTTTCTGGTTCTTCTTGTTCTAGTTCTTCTTTTATAGGTAATGAATCTGTCATATCAATTAATTCTTCTTCCTTTCTTTCTTCTTTTACTTCAAGTTCTTTTTTTACTAAGTTGTCTAAAAGTACTGATATTTTAACACAAAGAGTATCATCATTTTTTATTTCATATGAAAAATCATCTATATCAATAGTACAGTCATATGTATCATATGTATCACTTATTTGTATTTCACATGGTATTTTATAACTATATTCCTCTTCGTTAGTGGAAGAACTAATCATTTTGTATGTACCTTTTATATAAAAGTTACCTGTTACTATATCCTCACCTTTAAGAATTAAATCATTGTCTAGTGATATACTAGTAAGTTCTCCAATCTTAGTTTTAAATAAAATATCTTTCTCAAATGGTATTATTTGTTTCATTTTTAAGACCTCCCTAAAGAATTATATGAAAAAAAAGAGTTATTAGAACTCTTTATAAGCTTAACTTGTATGGATCAGAACTTGTACCAGAACCACTTGATATTTTGACTTCTGATGATAAAGTTAAGACTGGATAAACTGGATCTGTGCCACCTCTGACACCAGTGTTGCCGACGCTACTATCATTGCTCACACTTAACACACTGCCAGAACCATCCGAACGATGTGAAAGTAACCATGTATATTCACTTTTATCTAACCAGTTATTTGTTGTTTTACAACTTGTAGAGCCATTATAATTAAATAAGTTTTTTGTACAATCCTTTGATGCGCCGTATCCATAATCACTTGCATACATTAATGCTATCTTTTTAGAGGCATCATTTTGCATTATTGGATTTGTATTACGATAATATGTGCCTAAAGAATCATTTGCTTTTTTTCTCTCATATTGCCACATTGCACCAGTTGTTATAATTGAACTGCTATATCCACCAAGATAATATTTCGTTGTTCCTACCATACTTTTTGCAATGCTGTTTAGGGCGCTGTAATAATCATTGTTTAAATACGTATTTAATGTTGCAGTTACCCAATTGTTATACGTTCCAGTTGTAGTATCTTCTGTTTCATTCCAATATTTATCTCCTATTGAAGTATTTTTTATTATTTTGAATCTATTTTCTACATTACCGTTTGTATCTTCAGTAGGTATTATTCCTATTATTCTCCATACCTCATTATTAAATATTACATAGTTTTTTACTACTGAGTTCCCTCCACGATATCTATATTCTGTTGCAAACTTATTATCAACTTGTAATGTATTATCTATTTCATGTGTTATTTTTTCAAGTCCACCTGTTCCTACATTTTCTTTTGCAAACTCTAAAGCACTCTTTCCAGTTTTGACATATAACTTAAGAATATTTTTAGATTCTATACTACTACTCCATTTTGCATATGATGTATTTGTATAATTGTAAGATATTATTCCTGAAAGTAATAGCACAAAAATACCTATTAATGATAATAGATATTTATTAT
>CAKOJO010000093.1 GCA_934090595.1 uncultured Bacilli bacterium
ACTTGGAATAGCAACTTTACCAATTTCAAAAAATAATACACCCCATCCACTACTTTTATGATTTATTAAAAAACTATTTGTAGCTTCAGTATTATAATTTTTAATTTCTTGATATTCATCAACAAAATTCTTACTTACTACATTATATAATATATAGTTATCTTTTTTCTTAAATACACTAAAGAAATTATTTATAACACCAGATAAAACTAAATCATCGCCTTTATAATAGTTTGTATGATACTTATTATCATCAATCACAGTATCTGCAACAGAACAAGTACTACAATCATAAGTACTCATTAATTTATCTCCTATGTAAAAGTACACTTTATTATTATATATAAATTCTTTATTCGGATTTTCGTTGCCATTATCTACTTGCTTTGGCATACTAAAATGTTTAATTGTTCCCACTAGTCCAAATGGTAAAAATATTACCAAAAGTACAATTATTGTTATTAAAGTCCTTTTATCCTTCATAATATCTACCCAACATTTATTTCTACACTTGTAGTACTTCCATCATAGCTATAAGTTATTTTTAAAATATTATCTTTAAGTACATATGTTAACTCTTTAGCATAATCATCACTATCAAGTTTAATAACTTCTTCAAGCATCTTAGTTAAATCATTTTTACTATCATATTTATAGACACCAACAATATTATTACTGTCTATAGTCAAATAAAATTTACTTTCCATAATTATATTTTTATATTCATTACTTACTATTTTACCATCTTTATCATATATTAAATACTTATCACTATTCTTAACCATTAAATATCCATCCTTATATTTAACAATTTCATATTTAGTATTAACATTTTTAGCAAGTTCATTACCTTTTTTATCATAAATATGATAAGTTTCATCACTTCTTTTAAATACATAATACTCATCTACTTGTTTAAATGATATATTTAACACCTTGTCATCATCACCATATTTAAATGGTATAATTCCATTTATTTTAGATGAGGTTATATTAACCATTCCATAAGAATCACTGGTATTTTTAGCTACTACATAAGTACCAGCAGTATCAATAAAATTAAAGGTATTAGTTATATCATGAAATCCAGCATCAACAGATTTATAAGTTGCTAGTTTTTTCTTATCTTTTAAGTCCCAAAGAATTATATTATCATTTGCAAGAGGGGCTTTAGTATCAGCAATAAATACATAACGTTTATTATATATTGGTAAATATCCACTATCTATATTTTCTCCACTTTTAAAGATATTACTTTCTTTAGCAATAAAGCAGTTACCTAATGCTTCATCACCCTCAGAAACGCCATTAGCATAATTACAAGCATAGCTTCCAAGAAGTTCATTCTTTTCACTATCACTATAAAAATATAATTTTCCTTCAAAATAGCTTACATATTCTAAAGTCTTATTAAAAGCACCTTCATTTAAATTAATTCTTGCTGATTCATCACCATATTCAATACGCATTGTTTTTCCCGTAACAGTGGCATTAAATGCTTCTTCTTTGCCAATTTGTCTTAAGTTATCATTAAATATTAGTTTTGTATTATAACTATTACTACTTATTTTTACACCATCCATATTCATTGGATATCCATCTTTATCAAAAACATATAACTTTTTACCATCAGCAGCAATAGCATAATTGTCTACGAATCTTATATAATCGTAACCATCTTCTACCTTAAGTTTTCCATCATAACCGTAGACATAACAGTTACTTCCAACTTTAACACTAATACTATTACCATCAAATGTTTTAATAGAACCTGGAACACTCTTAGATAGTTCTTTACCATCAAAATCTACTAATGAATAATTACTATTATTAGAAACTACTAAAGCATCTGTATCTTCAATGTATCCCATATAATCATATGAATTTTTAATAACTTCTTTTACTTCATTATCACCAACTTCAATTAATCCATATTTACTATCTTTTTTAAATATAACTTTATTATCTTTTACTTCTTTAACTAAGTTATATGTATCTAATACTTTTTCTTTGCTAATGTCATATACTATTACATCGCCATTTTCTTTTTTCATATTATCATATATAAACACATAATTATCAAGTATTATATCAGTTCTATTATTAATAGGTAATCCATTTTCATATACTCTTTTAAATACATCAAAATCATCTTCATTACTAAAATTTGCTACATAACATAAGTTTTCACTTTTATTTTCACAAGTATAACTACCTAATTCTTTTTTATCTTTATTAATAAATATTAATTTTCCATCTTCATATCTATAATTATCTTTTTCAATAACTACTACTGGGTCCTTTGGTTTATCCAAAGTATTATCTTTTTTAAATACTAAAAAATATAATAATACTCCCACAACAACAAGCATAATTAATAATATACTAACTATTATAATTATTTTCTTTTTCTTATCAAGTTTACTCCATTTACTTGGTTTCTTTTCTTTTTTACCCTTAGGTATATTTACTTGTTCCATATCATACTGAGTATTACTTATTTCTTCATTTTCATCAATTTCAATTATTTCATTAGCATTTTTATTAATTTCTTCTAATATTTCTTCTTCCATGTTAACTTCCTCCATACTATAAATAAATTATATCACATATCTATTTATTCTTACAAGATTATTTTATTTTAAAAAGAAAAAACTGATAGAAAACTGAACTGAACCCCAAAAGTTGGACAGTTTATAAATAGTTTCTAATTAGAGGATTGTAACCTGTAATTTATAGGAGAC
>CAKOJO010000094.1 GCA_934090595.1 uncultured Bacilli bacterium
GTGTATACACACAAACAATAATATCGTAAATATGATTCGAACAATATAGTTTCGAAACACAACCGGTTTCATATCTTCCAGTCCGGTAAAAAGCCAGCTCACATCCAAAAATGTACCGACAATATAAAACGCATAAATTTTAAAATACTTTTGGTACTCAATTCCGTTAAAAAATACCGCATATACGATTAATGTCACCACCAAAAGCACTACCCGCAAAATAAAGATTTCCCAAAAACATCTGGATATTTCTTGTTTATTATGTCTGTTATATGCGATTGCCCTGTCAGCATACCACAGCATTCCCAATAACCCAATTATTGTAAATAATGTTGCAATAGACTCTACATATCTCGCTATACCAAGATTATCCGCACCCAGAACACGCGTAAGATATGGAGTTGTAATAATTGGCAATACAGTTATGACAATTTGATATGATAAATTGTATAAATAATTTTGAATTACTTTATTTTTTCTTATTTCAAACAAACTTACAAACTCTCCTTATCTACTATAAAGCGGAAATCAGTACCATGCCAATCGTTAAAGCATTAAGAAAAATTCCATATATCAACAGTTTTCCTTCATTTTTATTTCGAAATACTATTTTTTCATTTCTTAACAGCAGCACCATCAGTAAAATTGACGGAAAGAAATATCTACCCTGTATGCCTTCAATATAATTTGAAGTATTTGCTGTCCACGCAAATAACATTGAAGCCATTACCAATATTATACTCGCAAGTGCCAGCAGACTTATATAGCATTTATGAACGCTCTTTATTTTAATCGTATCATTGTACTGTTTCAGTCCACATACACATACCAGAACAATGAACCCAATAACTATATACCATGGCACAAAAACATTCAGTCGCCCCAATGCTCCACCGATTGCCTGCTTCAACTGTGTATCACCCTGCAATACAAACGTATTCTGATACACTCTTACCAGTTTATTTGGTGAATCCAAGAAATCAGTAATAGAATAAACCATCTGTCCCTCTCTGTAAGTACTTCCTGATGCTGGTGCTACTATTGATAAAATCCTCTGCGAAAATTGTGCAATAAAAACGCCTCCCAAGGGTATAGCCGCTCCTATCGTGTAAATAATTCCTTTCTTAACAGAGTTAAAAATTTTAACAAAAACCAACAAGAAAAGTCCCAATAAAGGAATATACACACCACCTTTACAAACTGCCGCAGCAAAACCTCCAGACAAAAATGTAATCCCCAAATCACACAAACTGTATTTATCTGAATATATAATAAAAAATGCATATGACACATAGATTACTATTGTTCCCATCAATATACCATCATATGAACAGGAAGCTATTTGCTGTAAAACAATAGGGAAAAAGCCTAATATTGCAAGCGTTGCTTTCCCAAAAGGTATTTTTTTTATTCCAATTCCAAACATTATTATTACAACCAACGCATTTACCCAACGACCAAACATAATCATTGTGAGCATATTAAAATGCATAAGCCGGGCAACAGAAAAACCAACTGCTGTAGGAAGGTAGTTCAGGAATGTAACATTTAATACCGGGTTATCCGCATAAGCAATTTCCAGGTTTTCATTCTGAGATTTCTGAAAAATATTTTCTGAAATTTCCCGATATCTCTCAGTTGTAACATTCATCGTATTTTCTTTTGTTAAATCAATATCATCTGCCCGTTTATATATTCTTCCCGGTGCCGGAATTTCATTAATACCTAATATTTCATTAGAAATTATATAAGCAGCATCAATATGAGCTCTCTCATCCGGCACACAGAATGGTGGAATCAGGAAACTGTATATAAACGCAAGCATCAGTGCTGAAATAACAAAAGTCTTGCCTGTCGACAGGTTTCCAAATTCTGATAAAATAATCAAAACTGATAACAGAATCGTAAGTATTGTTACCATATACTTAAACATTGTTCCCAATGATGTCTGGTTACTGTATAAAGCAATCATGCAAAGGTTACCTGCCATTGGCTGTGAATTCAGTTCATATGGATATTCTTCACCTTCTCCACCAACCAGTTCCAGATTAGCACCTGCTGTTTTTTCATTTGTTATTACAATCTTGTACTGCTTCCCGGCTGAATTTTCAATTGCCTTCGGAAACTCAAGTACATAATATCCCTGAAGCGCACCTTTAATTTTATCCCTCTGGTCTTTATTCAGATGATGTGACAGTTTTTCAATCTTCTTGGTAGATACTTTATGACTCTGTACTACTTCACCAGTCTGCTGATCATACAGATCATATTTAATTCTTATATTCGCGTCATCTACATTCGGAATATATACTGCCACAGCAGAAAGCTGATTTCCAGATACAGTAAATACCTGTGATACGCTTTCCCCTTCTTTCAATGAGATATTCTGTGCTGTTTCATCCGTCTCTTCACAGATCACTTCCGGATCTTTCGCACGTACAGTTGCCTCCATTGTTTTCATATAAACATAATCAAAGAAAATAAAAATAATGCCCCATACAATAACAAGTGTCAGAACAATCCTGCTTATCTTTTTCTTTAATGGAACTGAATCTGCCACTGTTGACATTTTCTGTCCTGAAGTTTTCTCTGCAAATAACGGCATGCCTGTCTTCTTGTGTAAAATCAGCAGAAATACACCTGCCAGAATCTCTACCAGAAAATATACGCACGGTT
>CAKOJO010000095.1 GCA_934090595.1 uncultured Bacilli bacterium
TTTTTAGATTTATCAAATGTTGTTACTGCTTTCATTAAACCAACATTTCCTATCGAAACTAAGTCTTTTTTATCATATTCAACAGATTTAAATCTATTGTTTACTTCATACAAAACTAATCTAATATTATGTTCTATTATCATCTTTATAGCATTTTCATCACCTTGTTTTACTTTATCCAATAGTTCATTTACTTGAGATTTAGGTAATGGCTTTGGCAATTTGTTAGCATCTATAAATAATTCGTCTGTATTCATGCTCACCTCCAATTTCTCAAAGTATGATACTTATAGAAAAATAAAAAAATGATGATAATTTCCCATTAATTTAAAATTATTGACCAGTTTTTCCTAATGTCTACCAATCATTGACAAATAAGTAAAATATGATATCATATATAACAACAAAAAAAGTCCCAAAGTATCATACTTTAAGACTTTCTTTTTTTAATTAAATTGATTTTTTATAACTTTTTTCTTGTTCTATTTTTTCATGAATTTTTGGAGCAACAACTTCCTTATTAGCTCTAATATACTCATCCCAGTTTTTGTGAGTTGGTCCAAATTCTTCTTCATAAGAAGGAACTCCCTCAACTTTAACTGAATCATCTAAAAATGGTATTGCATAACATAATCCTAAATTTCCTTGAATTTCTTCCTGAGTATAAGCACCACATCTTAATGCCATTAATGTTCTGTTATACTTTCCCATATCCTTGTTGCTACAATCACTATATAGCATCCAAATTTTTCCACTTCTAATATCCAAAGAATCAAGTAATAAAATATCTAATAATCCTTTTGGGCTTTGCAACATTTGCATTAAAACTGTTAACGCACCTGGATTTCCTTCAGACATGACCATCATCATATCCATCATATTCATATCTCCTGTTATCTTTTCATTTCCCATCTATAATTCCCCCTTTAACTATCTTAAAGTTAAAAACTAAAAGAATTATAAAGAAATAGTCCTATTTTATTAAATATACATAAAAAAAGAATATAAGAGATTTATATTCTTTTTTGGTCAAATTTGACAATTACTCATTTTTATGCTAGAATACAGCCCATATCAGCGAGTTATCTCAAAGTTTTTAACTTTGAGATTTTTTTATCTTCCATATCTTTTATTAAATTTTTCTATCTGTGATAATGGTCTATTAGTCTTTCTTAAAACTTTTTCTGAATCTGTATTTTGTTCCAAACCTTGTCTATAAGTTTCAACATTTCTTATTTCATCATAACTAACAGTTCTTCCACTTAATAAATCAAATATTGATTCTCCTAATACGACATCTTGTTCTCCGAAATATAAATGTTTTATTACCGAATTTGCTATATAACCTTTAGAAAAATAGACATCTAATTCTAAAGCCGTAGGCATTGGTTGATTTATATTTGATAGTGTTGGAATAGTAATATTCAAAGAATTATTTTTCATTTCTGTTGAATATTTATGCGAATGACCATGTAATATTATTGGTGCTGTTGTTTGACGCATTCCACCAGCTTCAATATGATGATACAAATGAATTTTGTCATTTTTCAAATTAATTCCAGTATTATTATAGCCACCAATAACAATATCGTGTCTAAAATTATTACACATTTCTATTATATCCAAAGAGGCTGTGTTAAAGGCACTTATATCATGATCTCCAGCAACACTAAATGTTAAAATACTTTTATCTTGAGGATAATTTTTTATAAAATACTCTATTTGTTCATATAAATCAGATATTTTTTGTGTTCCTCTAGTAAATGTTCCATCTATAAGATCTCCACCACACAAAATAATATTTATACCATTCTTTATACAATAATTATAAGCACGATCTATAAGATCAATTCTTTCTAATTCATTTCCAAAATGTAAATCTGATATTAATAAAAATTTCATACTATTTTCATTTGTATCAGTAATAATAGTTCTATCTTGTTTAGCATCCATATAATTTTTTAAATCTTGCATTGTTGAAACATTACTATACTTTATAGAACCATCAGAGTAATATTTTCTACTATGGCGTATACCTCTATTTTTTAATTTTAATAATTCATCATATAATTGGCTAGATGAAATGTTAAGACTCTCACATATTTCTCTATTATTTTTTCCTACTTTCAATAATTGCAATAATTGAGCCGAATAATCAACAACTTCTATTTCTGATTTTTGTTGTACCAACCTATTATCTTGTTCTACTTGCTTAGGCAAATCTACTGAATCAATATTCTTGGAATCTTTAGTTAAAAGTCTTTTCATCTTAGGAACTATAGTTCCATAATACTTTTCACTATTTTCCTTACTCCAATTCTTTTGTGGTGATGGATTATGTAAATCATTCCCAAATCTGGATCTGATAATTAACTTTTCATCAATAGACAATCCATATATCATATCATCAATTTGCTGTTCAGTATAATCACTAAAATATTCATATATTGTTTGTAATTTTCTTCCCATAATAACCCCCTTCGGACACTTCTTAAAGTTTAAAACTAAATGAAATATTAGAATTTGGGTTTTATTATCGAAGTTTTATACTATATTTTTTCAATTATATATTGTTCCAATTTTGTCAGATTTGACAAAATTATACTTATATGATAGTATATACGCTATGTTTACGGATGAATCTCAAAGTTTTAAACTTTGAGAAAAAAA
>CAKOJO010000096.1 GCA_934090595.1 uncultured Bacilli bacterium
TGTATATCCACAACCTAATTCAAGTAAAAATATCTCTAATTCTTTTCTTATTATCTTAGCTAATTTCTCTTCACTTATATTATCTAAATCTTCATTTATTGGTATTAACACTGGATCTTTTAATGTATCTTTTATTGTTAATACTTCATTTTTATCACTAATTAACTTTATATTTTCCTTATCTGCCAAGCTTAATCTTTCAAATGCATTATTTTTTATTTCTTTCTTTAACTCCCTTGCACTTAGATTCTTTTTTATACACATGTTAATATAATAATTTCTTTTATTTTCATTTTTTATTGGCAAAAGTATTCGTATATTACTCCATGTCAATGTGTGGCACACTGTGCCACACATCTTAAATTCACTATAAAACTGCCTAAATCTTCTTAAATTGCTGGCATCATAACCTTTACCAAACTTTTCTGTTAATTCTACACTCCAAGTTTTTATAAGCTTATTACCATAAGTATCATGTTCTTCCCCTCCTTGTGCTTCGATAAGTAACTTTCCTATTTCAAAATAATTATTTACCAAATCTTTATTTTTAAAATAATCATGATATCCTTTATTCACTTCTGCTTTTTCTACTAATTTTATTAATTCTTTTTTATAATCTTTGTCCATATAAAATTCCTCTTTTCTTAAAATATTTTTAGAAGATATTTTTTACCCTCTATATATGTTATACGGACATTTTTTCATTTCACCTAAATTTTTTAAAAAAAAGTTTTATTTTTTATCAAAAATTATAAAAAAACATAAAAAAAACTTCAAAAACTTTCGTGCATTAATCACATCTGTTTTTGAAGTATCACTTTCTATCACTATTTCATAAATTTATATCATTTCTACTTCTTTCATTTTGGGTTCTTTAATTCTTTTCCAATGAATACCCCTTCTGGGTTATTCATTGGAAATTACAAGGCGCGAAGAGCGGATAGAGTGCGAACTACCATCGATGAAGCTAAAGCTAAACACTCCTGCATTCGTACTACTGTAATCGGTGCCGCCTCGCACAAACCACGGGCCACTTGAATTAACGAAGTCAGCGTGATCACTATACCAATTTTTTGTTTCTGTTAATGCATGGCCTGTATAAGATGATCCTGTATAGTTATTATAATATTTAGTATCTGGTAAACTACTAAATCCTGAATTACTTATTGTTTTATTATATACTCCCATAACATATTCCCATGCTCCACCACTCATATCATATATTCCATATATATTCCCTGCTGTTGAAGCATCTTTTCCAAGTGTTGTATTATATGCTCCGTTTGTTGCATATGTATTACTTCCTGCTGGTGCTCCATATCCTGTTTTATCACTACTATTATTTATTCCTATTTCAGTACATGATGTACTACTAGTACATCTTCCATATATACTTTGGGTTAAGTATGCTACTGCTCCCCATTCATTATTTTTACTCATATGGGTATCTACTTCACTACTTACAAATCCAAAACTATTTCCTTCTTGCTCCATACTTCTACTTGCAAAGAAGACATTACTTGGATTATTCCATCTTAAACTTTTTACATTTGGTTTTATTATTATTCCATTAGCATTACTACATGTTTCATTAGTACATCCTAAACTATTAACAGTTTTAATTGATGCTAAAGTTGCATGACTTGTTTCAAACTTACCATACCAGAATCCACTTAGTTCCTTATCGCCAAAGGTAAAGGCATCTATTGCTGTTTCATTTTCTTTTACAAATGTTACATCTATTGCTCCAGGATTATCAGCTGTTCCTCCATTGTAATTACTTGGAGTTACAGCATTAAATCTTGGTATCCATACCCACATTGTATTTATATCATCCATTGGTATTGTAGTTCCTGGTTCTGCATTTAAATAAGTTTGTCTATTTGTATCTTTTACTGTTACGGCATTAGCCCACATTCCTTTATATTCTCCACTTGATTCATAACTATACCATCTATAATCTTTTTGTGAATTATCCTTATCTGCTTTTTTCCATACATCATTTGTTTCATCATAATATACTGGTATCATGTTTGATGCAAGAATTGGTTTATTTGCTCCACTTGTATCCATACTTTCTATTGTATTTACATTTTGTATTCCATTTATTTTTAATACTAAAAATATTTTTTGTCCTACTAATGCTTCTTTTTCTTCATCTGTTATATCTTTTAAATCTAACCATAATCTTAATTTATAATTAACACTTTTATCTACATCTAATGTTACTTTATCTATTAGTCTATTTACTTCTTTTAAATTTACAATTATTTCTTCACTATTATTTTTTAATAATCCTACTTTTATATATTTTTCATTTAATATTGTTCCTGTATAACTTGAATTAGGTTTATCTACTAATGATATTTCATAATCTGTTTTTGTATCTCCTGTATTTTTTATTGTAAATTCATAATATTCTTCTTGTGCCATTCCTTCATAATCTGTTAATTCTTGTAAATTATCTAAAACTAGTCCATTTGTACTTTCTGTTAATGTAAAATTTACTACTCCTGTTTTTATAATATGATTTTTATTTGTATTTATTGTATTTTCATATATTGCAAATGTTGTACCTATTACAAT
>CAKOJO010000097.1 GCA_934090595.1 uncultured Bacilli bacterium
TGTAATTCAGTATCTACATTATTAAGTGTTACTGATAACTTTTGTATTTTCTTATATTCATCATTAGTAGAATTTACTTGCTGAATAAAACTAACTATCTTTGCTTTTTCATCTAAAAATGTCATTAACTTCTCCCAATCATAAATACTTCTTGTTATTCTATCTAATTTTAATGCTACCATAGTATTTATTTTCTTACTTTTGATATCTTCTTTTAACCTTTCAAATTCAGGTCTTAAATTCCCTTGTTTTGCACTAATTCCAGCATCTGTAAAGTAGTAGCCTTTAAACTTACAAAATATCTCTAATCTTTCTTTTTGTTCTGGTAAACTAAAACCCTCACGAACCTGATCTTCAGTTGATACTCTCATATATAGTCTGCATAATTTCTTTTCTTCCATTTGTTATCATCTCCCTTTAATTCTAAAAAAGAGGTGTCAAAAGTATTAAGTGTTTAATACTACTGACACCTCATAAAGTCTAAATTATTATATAATTTCCCTTGATTAATCTATTTAACCCCTTAAATAGGCACAAGATCTCTTGATGAATATTCTATCAATATTTTATGAAATGTCAATTATTTCCAAATTAAATGCCTTTTAAATAATCTTCTAACTCTGATATTTTAATCTTTTGTGATAAATTTTTAATATAAATCTCATTAGAATAATTAAAAGCAAGAAATGTTACAACTTTAATGATTATCTTATGTGGCTCTATATAAGAAAGATTAGTTCTTGCTACCTTATGAATATAACCATTTATAAAAGTATGTGTACTATGTGAAAATTCACATATAAATTCTAATCTTTGTCTTAAAGATTCATCAAATGTAATTTCTTGCTTAATAATATTAATCATATATACCATCATTTCCTAATAGGATGATTTTCCATAAAACGAAAAAATCAACCCAAATTGAGTTGATATTAATATTTAAAGTTCGAGTAGTTCGAACAGATTCGTCACTGGTGCTAGTAACGTAGATATCTACAACTTTTCACAAGTACGAATGATATAAATATCACTCACTAAATACATTCTACCACAAAAATCATAAAATGTCCCGAAAATTTGACTTTTTTAGATTTTTTGTTATAATAATACCTACATTGAGAAATGGGGATGTTGTTAAATGTTAAATCAAAAACAATGTATAGATTTTTACGGAGAAAGATTAAAAGTTGGTGACGAAGTTATTCCAATGCTTGAAGAAGCATTAATTATTGGTATTGGTGGTGTTATATCAAAAATTGAATATAGTGAAAGATATAATAATCATTATATTACCATTACTGATAAAGAAGGAAAAGTTTTACTTGAAAATGTAGATGCAAGATGTTATACTACACAAGCAAGATATGATGAGAGAGAAAATCAAGAATATGTGTATAGTTTAACATTTTATAATGATAAATTGTATCCAACAGCTAGTCTTCCTTTGACCAATAGAACTGATGTTGATTATCAAATTCCTGAAAACACTTGCTTAGTATTATTAAGTGCTCAACATCTTACTGAAAAAGGTGAATGTTATAAAGCTTATTCTAGCAAAACAATTTACAATTATTTCTTTGAAGAAAATATAAAATTATATTGTGATAAAAAGAATAAAGATTATGATTATGATTTTTATTATGTTATGAATGATAATGGTAATTGGTATCCAATATATAGAGGTTATAAGATTGCTCAAAGTGAAGAAGAATTAAAGAAATATGTTAAAGCTATTATTGAATACTTTAAGTCTTCTGATTTATCACATGTTAATAACGATGTTTTGTATGATGAAAATTCAGAAGCAAAAACTTTTGAAAAGCAGTTAATTAATAGATTAAACCACTAAAAGGTATTTTAAAGATGATTACATTTCAATCTCATAATCATCTTTTTCTTTGCCCTTATCATTTTCTTTACTCCAAATATAATCATCTTGAATTGATTTGATAGTTTTATCACTAAATATTTTATGGGCGTATAAATCTTTTGAAAAAGTCCAATAATCTTCACGTTCTTTTTCTTTACCAAACATTTTATCTTTGATAAATTTTACTAATCTATCAAATAAGTTTTCAAAGAAATCAATAGTATTTTGTAGTTTAGAATTTTTTTCTTTAAGATCAACAATCTCATCTTCTTGTTTATCTATCCTTTTTTCAAGTTATTTAACTTTAATATTTAAGGCATCATTATTTTCAGTTAGTATTTTGACTTTTTCTCTATTTCCTTTTAATTCAGTTTCAACATCATTTAAGGTAATAGATAATTTTTGCATTTTCTTATATTCTTTATTGGTTGAATCTACTTGTTGAATAAATTTATCAATTTTATCTTTATCATCCTTGTTTAAAACATATTTATCTTTGTTAGTAAAAGTAGTTTTTAAATTATTTACCATATCTTTAACTTCATTAGAATTATTATCTAGTTCTAATGATTTTTTATTAGCAATTTCTAGTCGTTCTTTATTATTAGATAATTCTTCTTGCATTTCAATATAGTTTCCCATATCTTTAACATTTATATCTTTATTTCTACCTTTTTGTTT
>CAKOJO010000098.1 GCA_934090595.1 uncultured Bacilli bacterium
TCAGCCATTCCGTGGCCTCCTCTTAGTCTTGCATAATTTGTTAACCATCTTAGTCCTAAAGTTTGTGATCTTTCTTCGGATACTTCGATTGGTACTTGATAGTTTGAACCACCAACGCGGCGTGATTTAACTTCTAAGTTTGGTTTTATATTTTCTAATGCTTGATTAAATACTTCCATTGGATCTTTTCCAGTTTTTTCTTTAATCATTTTAAATGCATCATATAAGATTTTTTGTGCTTTTCCTTTTTTACCATCTAACATCATAGAGTTGATTAATTTAGTAACAACTTTTGAGTTATATATTGGATCTGGTAAAACGTCTCTTTTAACTGCACGTCTTTTACGCATTTTTATTCCTCCTTTACTATTTTGTTAATTCTTTTTATTTTCCTCTTTTAGTTCCGTATTTAGAACGTGCTTGTTTACGATCTTTAACTCCTTGAGTATCCATAGTTCCACGAACGATATGGTATCTAACACCGATTAAGTCTTTTACACGTCCACCACGAATTAATACAACACTATGTTCTTGTAGGTTGTGTCCTTCTCCAGGTATGTAAGCATCTACTTCTTTACCATTAGATAATCTAACACGAGCATATTTTCTTAATGCTGAGTTTGGTTTCTTTGGTGTTTTAGTTCCTACACGAATACATACTCCACGTTTTTGTGGTGATGGTACTTCTGTAGCTTTCTTTTGTAAAGTATTCATTCTTACTCCTAATACTGGAGATTTTGATTTTCTTGTTTTGTCTTTTCTGTTTTTTCTAACTAATTGATTAATTGTTGGCATAACTTCTCCTTTCTACACACATATCCAGGTGTATCATTTTCTTTAATTTTTATTAGGTTTATAGAATAAACCCAATCAAATTCAAACATTGCTAATATATCATGTTATTTTATGTTTGTCAATTGTTTTTTAGTATTTTTAAGTGTTTTTACAATTATTTTACTTTATTATAATATGCAATTTTTATTAGTTATTAACAAAAAAAGATAAGTTTGACTCATCTTTTATAAATTCTATTTAGTAATACCTTGATGTTCTTGTAATTCTTTTTGAAGTTCTAGGGATAGTTTCATGCTGTCTTTTATTTTTTCGTATGCCTTTGCTTGTTCTTGTTTGTTAAAGTATATACTAGTCATCGCTTCCATGCTTTTTAAATTAGTACTTATATCTTTAGTATTTACTCCTTCTTCATTTAGGTATGATATGGTCATTTTTCCTAGTTCTTTTGCAATATTTTTTAATTGTTCTCTTTTATCTTCTTGAATCATTTTTTCTATATCTAGATATACTTTGTCATTTTCTTCTTTAGTATATTGATTGAATACTTCACTATTTGTTGCCATAAGTGACATTGGTAGTTCATATTCGTGATCCTCGATTTTAACGTAATGAGGTTCTTCAAGTAATTCTTGATTTTTTATTTCATTTTTAAACTCTAATGACATTTGCATACTTGTTTTTAGTTTTTCAAATGCTTTATCTTGTTCTTGTTTTTGCATATGTATTTTAACCATGTCATCTAAAAAATTTAATTTTGGTGTCATTTTATTCCATTTTTCTGCGATTTGTCCTTGAGACTCTATTGCTATTTGTTGAATATTCATAGTGCATTGATATTCTATTTCTCTTAGTTCATCTAGTTTTTGTTCTTGTTTCATTCTTTCTATATCTAAGTAGTTTTTATTATCTTTTACTAGTTTATATTTGTTTAATATATCTTGATTTAGTCCTATTACCATAAGGGGTAATTCGTATTCTTTATTATTTATTATTACATAGTATTGTTCCATAATAACCTCCACAACTATATATAGTATATCGGTTTTTTATTTTTACTTCAAGTTATTTAATGTTTATTCCATATTTATTTTCTACGGCATCATAGAATATATAGTTTCTTGGAGGATCATATGTTAGATTTAGTAATATCATATAGAAGAGAATTATTAGAATTATTGATATTTTGTCTAGGATATCGGTTTCTTTTTTTTGTTTTAATAGATAGTAACTTAGTATTTGCTCTAGTAGAATGACTATAAATAATAGAGATATACTTATTATTAATTTTTCTCCGATTAGATTGTAAATTGGTAGATATAAAATTAAGTAGACTATTATACTAGTAAATGCTGTTAAGAATAGTTGATAAGGATAATTGTTATAACTTATTTTGTTTTTCTTTAGAAGGATTATTTCTATTAGTCCCCATGATAGTATTCCTGTGTATAAAAGTTTCATATGTTCCCAGATGCTTTCATTTACAGGGAATAGAATGCTAAATATTGGATTAGGGAACCATTCATATAGAAAATGGTAAAGGAATGCTAGGGCAAAGATGGTTATTGTTCCAATTACTTTTATTTTTTTAAGATTCATTTTATCACGTATAATCAATCTTATAGAAATATTAATTAATTTCTTATTGATTGATCCCTTTCTATTTATATT
>CAKOJO010000099.1 GCA_934090595.1 uncultured Bacilli bacterium
AGACAGCATGAGCAATACCCCACGCTGTCTTTATCCATAAATTTTTGTGCAGTTTTGTTATAAATTTAATTTTGTAGCGGCGGTCAATGACTGCCAAAAGTAAAGGTGCAAACATTACAGTAAAACAAACCTTGTAAAAGGAACAAAGATAATACCATTCTGTAGGGGCATCCCATTGGGCGCCCGCAAGTAACGGCACAAAATTTATGATAAATACGATTATATAAATACCGCAAAGATAATGCCATACAGTAGCGGCGAACCGTGTTCGCCATTTGATTTGTGTGCAAACACAAATCAAGCAATATAATTAGTTTGTTATTAAAACACACAATTATCTTAACATATAATTTGCAATAAGTCGAACCGATTTTGCAATCGTTTCGATTGGCGAACACAGTTCGCCGCTACAAATTAACGGTTGCTTTCATAACATCAAAAATTATGCGAACAAGCGACAACATTCATCATATAGAAAAAACACCCGATTATACAATCGAGTGTTTTCTCTAAGTTAAATACCCATAAATATAAAATGGAAGTATTAGACTAAATTAAAATGTATGTTTTCTTTTGAGAACAAACATAACCGCTGCCGCCAAAATCATAACTGTAGCAATAATTGCAGGAGTTGCAAAGTTGCCTGTTGCAACAACACCGTTGTTAGCTGTGCCGTTTGTGGTGTTGTTATTGCCTGCATTGTCTTTTGTTGCAACATCACTTGTTGCGGATGAAATGTTATCGCTCGGCTTTGCAGGAGTGTCCTCTGTGCTTACGGGATTAAGTGACGGGTTAGGATTGTCAACTGATTTTGCGGTGAGAATCTGAGCGCTGATATTTGGATAATCCAAATATTCTACAAAAAATTTGTAATTGCCCTTGTCCTGCACCTCTATTCTTATATAGTTTCCGTACTCGTCAAGAACTTGTGTTCCGTACCGTACAGCCACTGGTGCAAAATCTTCCGACAGCATACTACTGTTAAAGGTTACTGTACCGCCTTTTTTACCATTTGCGTAATAATAAGTAATTTCCATACCGTCAATGTTGTGTGATATAGAATTTTTGACATCAAGAGATTCTAAAGGCTCATCTTCCGCTGTAAACAGTGGTGCTGTAAATACCTTATCGGGAAGCTTTGTTACTTCGCATTTTACAATAGTGCGAGGGTCATCTTTTACTTCAACAGGAATACTATGGGTAACAACAATATTATCTGCGTCAAGTCCATAGTCATAATCGCCATATCTGTAACTAAGAGAAATATAATTTATATTATCATCAGAACTTCCGACATCACTTTCATCACCACTATCGTTACTAATATAATAATCTATGTAACCCTTATATCCATTAATCTCAGGAATCGGCGGAACAATTCTATCGCCACTTTTAAAACTGTCACAGTTTACATCAAATTCCCTGCCGTCGCTGTAAACAACATGCACCACGACATCATCCCAGAAACTACTGTCTGAAATTTCGCCTTGAAACATTGTAACGGTTTTAGGCATTTTTACAATTTCCATTGAAACAGGACGCAAATCTATTCTCTTAATGGGACAATTTGCTTCAATATATGCGAAATCACCATAATTATATGTCACACAAATCTTAGGTGAGCTATCCTCAGCGGACTCATCGGACTCATCGGACTCATCAGAGAAATAACAATATATCCTACCTTCATGACCACCAATCTCAGCAATTGGCGGAACAATACCGTCTTCACTGTCAGCGCCGTCACAGTTTACATCATATTCTTCACCGTTATTGTAAACGATATGAACTACAACATTGCTCCAAAAAGTGCTGTCGATAATTTCTTCGTTATCAATAACGATGCTTTCGGGTGCTTTTACAATTTCCATTGAAACAGGACGCATTATGTCAACAGAAAATTCCACTGAGATATAGTCATCATAATAACCATCATCGCAATCATCACCGTACCAATAAGTTACCCTAAAATTGACAGTATCATCTTTTACATCGTGATAAGCAGTTATATCGCCGGTATAGCCGTTAATCTCGGCAATCGGCGGAACAATACCGTCTTCGCTGTCAATGCCGTCGCAGTTCACATCAAATTCTCTTCCATCACTGTAAACAATGTGCAACACAACATTGCTCCAGAAATTACTATCGACTTTTTCATTCTCAAGAAGATTAACAGTTTTTGGAACTTTTACAACTTCCATTGAAACAGGACGCAAGCCGTCTGTAGGTTCGTCAGGTGTTGCTGTGTTTTCGGTTGCAAATGCCTGAACAAATACTGTCTGCACAAGACATACCGCCAACAAAGCAGACAGCAAAATTGTAATAAATTTTGAATGTTTTCTCATAATTTCCTCCATCATTTTATTGTTTTATCTGATATGCAAGATTAATATTTT
>CAKOJO010000100.1 GCA_934090595.1 uncultured Bacilli bacterium
GCTGATTGGGAAGAGAAGGCTAAGGATCTTGCAAGCCGTTTTGTTAAGAACTTTGCTAAGTACGAAGGCAACGAAGCAGGTAAGGCTCTCGTTGAAGCAGGTCCTAAGGCTTAATTTGCCCGACTGCGCTTAATGCATCATAATTGGTGTAACCTTTATCTAAATAAAAATTTCACCCGAAAGGTTTTTGAAAAAATTCCTTTCGGGTGTTTTTTATTTGTATTGTAGCTTTTTCAGCATTAGACGAGTGTTATAATTGAAAGGAGAAAGGAGGAGTTTTATGCCAAAGACTATGAAAAATCAAGATGATTGCAGGGAAATTATTGAAAAATATGCCGATACTGTTTATAAACTGGCTTTTTCAAAAACAGGATCAAAATATGATTCGGACGAAATATTTCAAGAAGTTTTTCTGAGATACATAAAAAAGAAACCAATTTTTAATGATGATGAACACGGCAAAGCTTGGTTTATAAGAGTAACAATAAACTGCACTTTGAGTTTTATAAAAAAATTTAAAAATTCAACGATTGAAGAAATAAGTGAAAATGAATTTTTTGAAGAAAAGGAATATATTGATTTATATAATGAATTGCAAAAACTTCCTGATAATTATCGGGAAATTATCCACCTTTTTTACTATGAAGATATGTCGGTTGAAATGATTTCAAAAGTACTCAAAAGAAAACCGTCAACTGTCAGAACTCAGCTGACTCGTGCAAGACAGATGTTGAAAAAATACTTGAAGGAGGAAGATTATGTTTAAACAGCAGTATAATGATTATAATAAAAAGGTTTATCCTAATAGAAATTTGGTTGAAAAAACGATTATGCTTATGGAAAAAAACTATGTGTGTAATGAAAAAAAGCATAAAAATAATAAGAGAATTATGCTCATTGCTGCAGTTATAGGTTGTTGTATGCTTGTTGCTGTTTTTCCTGTTGTTGCTGTGAATATAGACCCATTGTACCAACTAATGTATGCCGTATCGCCGTCAACCGCACAATTTTTTAAACCCGTGCAAAAATCCTGTGTCAAAGACGGCATTGAAATGACGGTTGTTTCAAGTTATATTCATAGTGATACTGCTGAATTTTATATTTCACTGACTGATCATGAAAGTAACAGAATTAATGAAAATACAGATCTTCTAAATAATTATTCAATTCTTACACCATTCGATTGTTCTTCTTCATGTGATTTTTCAAGTTACAATAAAGATACAAAAACGGCATATTTCCTTGTGTCTATCAGCCAATGGAATAGTCAAAAAATTGAGGGGGATAAACTTACCTTTATTGTACGAAATATAGTTACCAATCAAAAAATATATAATAATATCAGTGTTACAATGGATTTTTCTAAGCTTTCTGATAATCCAAAAACACGAGAAATTACAGATGCAAACGGAAATAAAATAAAAGTTCTTGTTCCTCTAAATGAAGAAATTTATTCTGAAAACATAAAAATGAATAATTTTAATATAAGCGGAGTGGGATTTATTGACGGAAAACTTCATATACAAACTTCTGCTGTGAGTACTGATAAAAACGATACACACGGTTTATTGTACTTAAAGAACAGTACTGATAAAATTACACCGACATTGTGTTACAATTTTTCAGAAAAGAATGATAAGGGACTTGAGGTTACTTATTCTGAGTCAATATTTGATTTATCGCAGGATAAATGTAAAAATTATTCTCTCTATGCTTACCATGTGACTTCGGATTATACCCTGAATGATTTTTGGTCAGTGACATTCCCTATTGAAAACAATACAGTTGAAGTTACTTCGGACAGTGTTACAGAACCAAATGTAACAGAAGAAACTTCAAAAAGTGTTACTGATACCGTTATGGTTAAACAATTTACACCAAAAACTAAAGAAGATTATTTATTTAAAATTTTGAACTCAGTTGATTATTATAATACAGTCAGCGGAAATATTGAAACTAATACTTTAAACGGTTATGCTTCCACAATTGAGTATGCTGTTGATATGAGTGAAAATATTGCATATGAACATACCGTTGAAGAGGAGACTTTTGATGAAGAAGTTTTTGTGAGCAACGGCTTAATCCGTACAATTGATAAGATGAATGACAATCAAGAAAGAATTGGAAAAGCATATTCAAAAAATGATGACACAAAAAACTATACACCTGAAAATCTAAGACCATTGAATTCATACAGACAAAATCCTACAAATGTACACTATGCCGCTAC
>CAKOJO010000101.1 GCA_934090595.1 uncultured Bacilli bacterium
GCATTAATCACTAATGTATTACCCTTAAGAGTAAATCTGTACCCAACACCGATTATTTCTAATCCTTTAGAAAAACCTTCAGATACACCAATAATCATATTTTGAATATTAGCATTAGTAGTACCATGCATTTGCTTAGTAGGAATTGTTTCATTACCTCTTGTAACAATAACTGTATTATCTTTAACTTCTACATTAATATTTTTATTAAGTGTAGTACTAAGTTCACCCTTAGGTCCCTTAACTAAAACATTACTTCCTTCTACTGTAACAGTAACATTTTCAGGAATTGCTATAATTCTATTACCTATACGACTCATATTAATCACCTATTACCAGATATAAGCCATAATTTCTCCACCAAGATTTTGTTTTCTTGCTTCTTTATCAGTCATGATACCACGAGATGTAGAAACAACTGCTATACCAAAACCATTAAGTACTTTAGGTACTTCATTGTTTTTAGCATATACTCTTAAACCTGGTTTAGAAATACGTTTTAAACCTGTAATTACCCTTTCTTTTTTATTAGTATATTTTAAAGTAAGAACTAACTTACCAAAATTACCATCTTTAGAAACTTTATAATCTTCTATAAATCCTTCATCTTTTAAAATCTTAGCAATTTCTGTTTTAACTTTTGATACAGGCATTGATACTTCTTTATATTTCATTGCATTAGCATTACGAATTCTTGTAAGCATATCTGCAATTGGATCTGTTACTACCATAATAAATTCCTCCTTCTCTGCCTACCAGCTTGATTTTTTTACACCTGGAATTTGTCCTTTGCTAGCAAGTTCTCTAAAGCAAATACGACAAAGTCCATATTTTTTAAGTACACCATGTGGTCTTCCACATCTATTACAACGAGTGTATTCACGTACTTGAAATTTTTGTTTTCTATTAGCTTTCGCTATCATACTTTTTTTTGCCATAATAACCTCCGACTATTTTCTAAAAGGAATTCCTAATTCTTCTAGTAAAGCATAAGCTTCTTCATTTGTCTTAGCAGTAGTCACAAGGACAATATCCATACCTCTAACTTTAACTACATCGTCAAATTCAATTTCAGGGAAAACTAATTGTTCTTTAATACCAATAGTATAGTTTCCTCTTCCATCAAAAGCTTTAGGAGATAATCCTCTGAAATCTCTAACACGTGGAAGTGATACTGCGATTAACTTATCTAAGAAGTTATACATATTTTCACCTCTTAGAGTAACTTTACATCCAATATTTTGTCCTTCACGAATTTTGAATCCAGCAATTGATTTATGAGCTTTTGTTATAACTGGTTTTTGTCCAGTAATAGCCATTAAATCATTAACACATGCATCTAATAATTTAGAATTATGAGAAGCATCACCAGCACCAATATTAATAACAATTTTTTCTAATTTTGGTACTTGCATAACTGTTTTATATCCCATTTTTTCTTTTAGACTAGGAATAATTTCCTTATTATATCTTTCTTTTAGGCGGTTCATAAATAATACCCTCCTTCCAACTAATCAAGTTTGTTGTGAGCTTTACTCACTCTAACTTTTTTATTTGTTTTACTATCTAATTCATGATAAATTCTTGTAACTTTATTAGTTTTATTAT
This sequence comes from uncultured Bacilli bacterium, assembly GCA_934090595.1. Lineage (GTDB taxonomy): Bacteria > Bacillota_I > Bacilli_A > RF39 > UBA660 > JAEDJI01. The sequence goes on from CAKOJO010000101.1 coordinate 1,609, forward strand.
CAATAATCATAACATTTGAAGCATCAATCTTAGCTTCAGTTTCAATAATTCCACCAGTCGTATTATTATTGTTAGGTTTAATATGTTTCTTAACCATATTAATTCCACTTACGATAACTTTATTTTCATTCTTAAATGTATGAGTAATAGTTCCTTCTTTACCTTTATCTTTACCAACCATTACTTTAACTTTATCTCCAACTTTAAGTTTCATAATTTACCTCCTATAATACTTCTTTCGCTAAAGATACAATTTTCATATAATCTTTATCACGAAGTTCTCTTGCAACTGGTCCGAATACACGTGTTCCAACTGGAGATTTATCATCTTTAATTATTACACATGCATTATCGTCGAATTTTATATAAGATCCGTCGTCACGTCTAACACCTTGTCTAGTTCTAACGACTACAGCTTTAACAACTTTACCTTTCTTAACAGTACCATTAGGAGTTGCCTTCTTAACAGTACCTACAACTATATCACCAATATTACCAAATTTAACTTTACTACCACCAAGGACTCTGATAAC
>CAKOJO010000102.1 GCA_934090595.1 uncultured Bacilli bacterium
AGCAACTTTCATTTGATCCGTCTTTAATCAAATAATTTACTTTATACCGAGAAAACTTCTTGATAAATAAATTATTTGATGGCAAACTTCAAATTTTTAAAAATTTAATCATTTGAAGTCTTTTTGGCGTGGGTTTCTTTCCAATTTTTTTAAAATTTTTCATTTTTACTCAAAAATGCTTGACTTATTATAGTTAGCCTCCTGTAAAGTACATGTTTATAATTAATATCATTATCTTTTAAAGTACTTAATACTTCTCTTTCATATTTAGACTTATCAAACGTTGGGAAAAAAGTATCGGCTTTAAAAGACTTATCTATTTCTGTTAAATATATATTATCTGCATCATTTATAAACTCATTATAAATTGATTCTCCTCCGATAATAAAAACATCCTCTAAAGTATTTTCATAATCCTTAATAAAATCTTCTTTACTTTTATAAGTTATAACACCCTCTATATCACTATGTGTAAGAACAATATTTTTTCTATTAGGTAATACCTTTCCAATAGAAAGATAAGTATTCTTACCCATTAATACTGTATGATAAATAGTAACATTCTTAAAAAATATCAAATCTTCTTTAATAGGACAAACTAATTCATTTTTATAACCAATTTCATAGTTTTTTCCTACTGCAGCAATTAAATTAATATTCATTATTGAGTAATTGGAAACTTAATCTTTCCCATATGTTTATAATTTTTAATCTTAATATCTTTTAAGTCTTTAGAATTATCAAATGAGAAGAAATCATCTATATCAGGATTTAATACTAATTCCGGTTTAGTAGGATTAAATATCATATCGATAATTTTAATGTTACTATCAAGTTCATTATATTCATCACTATCTTTATCAAATAGTTTTTGTTGTTCTAATAGAGATTGTTTTAATGTTTCTAAATAATCATCATCTAGTTTGCTTAAACTATTATATTTTTCTACTCTTTCTATTTGTTTTTTAATTCCATTTAATTGATTGACATAAACATGGGCATCTTTTATTGAATATGTTATCGTACCAGGCTCTTTGTCAGTTACTTGAGCAATCATTTTTAATAGTGTTGCATATTGAGTAACATTAAATGGAAGACCTAAAGGAACATCACAACTTCTTTGATGTACCATTAAATTAATTTTATTTTTAGTAACATCCCACTCTGTAGACCAAACACAAGATGGTAATACTGCAGTCCTTAAAAACTCATCTTGCCAAAGAGATTTTACCATTCTCCTATCATTTGGATTATTCTTAATAGTATCAATCAAGTTTTTAGTATGTTGATATCTATTTACGATATACCCATAAGCAGTACCAATTGTATTAGCATATTCTAATCCATAGTACTTTGCTTCTTTTATATTTTTCCCCTTAATCATACTTTTAACAGTCATAACATTACCATTTTCATCTAGTTTAGGACTAAGTTTAGCATTTAAATTATCAAGTGGCGCACTAAGTGGATCTAAGACTACTACTTCTTTTTCAGGATCATATTTTTCTGTAGTGGGTTCATATATTCTATAAATACCATCTGAATCAACCATCCATTCATCCCAAATATGTACATTTCTATCATGAAGATCTAATACATTATTTGAGCCCATTTGCCATATCCAAAGCATTTCTATAATTGCTTGTCTATAAAACATTTGCTTTGTAGTAAGAATAGGAAACTCTTTTTCTATATTAAATTCAAATGTATGTGAAGGAACTTTAATAGTATTAACACCAGTTCTATTTTCTACTTCAACACCTTCCCTTAATATTTTTCTTAATAATTCATCATATAAATAATCAAATTCTGTCATTTTACTAACCTCCCTACAATAAATTATACAATAAAAAAGTATTTATTTAAATACCTTTTTGCGTTAATAAATATTTATATTACTATATACAAAAAGAAAACTCCATCAAGAATAAGAGCTTTCCAACATTTACAACCGAGATCATTTATTGCTCGCACCACTCGGAAGCGATTAACATTTATATATTATACTATTAAGTACAATAACAATATATCATATTTCATATAATAAATCATTTGAGTTTCGGTATTTTACGTTATTTTTAAATAAAATTAAAAATATTATAACTATTTTTTGGTTTTTTATTATTA
>CAKOJO010000103.1 GCA_934090595.1 uncultured Bacilli bacterium
GCGCTGTTATCACCCGCGCACTTGTCGCAGACGGTGTTAAGATTGGCAAAGACGCCGTCGTAGGAAGCGCAGACAGCGAACATATTGAACTTGTGTCCAAGCGCGTAAAGGGGGTTGAATAATATGGCAAAAGCATTTGGAATTGTAAATTTTGCGGGAAACCATGTCCGCGTTGAAGGATTGCAGAGTTATCGTCCGGTCGCAGCAGTTTCCTTTCTGGGAAGATACCGTGTTGTAGACTTTCCTATTTCAAATATGAGTAATAGCGGCATTGACCACATTCAGGTTTACGTAAGAAGAAAGCCACGTTCTCTGAACGACCATCTTGGAACAGGAAGACATTACAACATTAACTCTAAGCGTGGACGTTTACATACTTTATTTTCTATGACCGGCAACGAACAGGATCTTTATAATAATGATATTGCAGCATTTTACGATAATATGGAATGTATTGAATCAGAGGATTTCCCATATGTTGTAATCGCTCCAAGTTATATGATCTACTGTCAGAATTATAATGATCTGATTGAAACTCATATTGAATCCGGTGCTGATATCACAATGCTATATCACACCGTTGACAACGCCAAAGATTCTTTCATCAACTGCAATGTTCTGAACCTGAATAAGCAAAAAGGCGTACTGGGCATGGAGCCAAATCGCGGAACAGCAAAGACACGTAATATTTCCATGGATACCTATGTTATGAAAAAGGAACTTTTCATCGAGTTGATTCACAAAGCAAAGAAGATTTCTTCCTTATATACTCTGGCAGATATTATCAATCATGAATGCGGGGAGCTGGATATCCGCGGAGTTTCCCACAGAGGTTATTTTGCAGCGATTTCTGATTTCAAGAGTTATTACGATGCAAATATTTCTCTGATCGACTTTAAGACAGCAAGGAGTCTCTTCAGTAAAGAATGGCCGATTTACACTCGTACCAATGACTCCGCACCGACACATTATTTTGACAGTGCAGATGTGAAGAATTCTGTCATTTCCAATGGAAGCTCCATTGAAGGAACGGTTGAACATTCTGTTATGGGACGTGGTTGCCAGATTGGAGAGAACGCTGTTGTGAAGAATTGTGTTATTCTTTCCGGAGTCAAGATCGGCAAAGGTGTTCATGTTGAAAATATGGTCATCGACCGCAATGCCAAACTGATCCACACACCGGAGATCATTGCGGATCCGGAACATCCAAGATATATCAAGCGCAGTGATACTTTATAACATAATAGATACCAAGGTCAAAAACCTGAAACTACGATGTGCTTGTATAAGAGTGGTTTTATGGCTTATTGATTTGCCCCGATATATCATAATATTTATCTCCTGCCGGATTAATTCTGGCAGGAGTTTTTTATAATTCTGTATTTTATTCCTCTATAGTTTCCACATACCTGCATATTTTCTCTGATTTTACAAATCCTATCTTAAAACCCGCCTTATTAATTCAAATCAAACCTATCGCTTCTCTCTGCTTACAAAAAGAAATGTGAGAAATTTTTAGGCTCCGATAAAAAGGCAAATATATACTACAAAGAAAGGATGACAACCTATGGATAAAATGTTTTGTTTTCAATGCCAGCAGACGGCCCATAATACCGGCTGCGAAGGAAATGCCGGTGTCTGCGGCAAAAAATGTGGCACCGCCAATGCACAGGATGCGCTTACGAGCGCACTGATCGGTCTTGCCCGTGCAGTGAATAAAAAGGCACCATCTGAGCAGTCTGACCGACTCATGCTGAAGGGGCTTTTTACGACAATCACAAATGTGAATTTTCATGAAGACAATGTACGTAAACTGACGCAGGAAATACAGATGGAAAGAACTGCGATCGATGTTTCTGCAGAAGAATATGACATCCGGAATATCTGGGAAGATCATGAAGATATCCGTTCTCTGAAATCTCTCATTCTCTTCGGGCTGCGCGGTATGGCTGCCTATGCTTATCATGCACTGGCGCTTGGTTACACAGACCGGAGCGTTCTCGATTATTTTTACGAAGCACTTGCTGTTCTCGGCGAGTCGTCAGATACGAGTAAGGAGAACTCTGAACGCCTGCTCTCCTATGTCCTGAAGACCGGAGAAGTCAATTACCGATGCATGGAG
>CAKOJO010000104.1 GCA_934090595.1 uncultured Bacilli bacterium
GATTTCAAGCTCGCCCATCTGCGTTTTTACCGTCTTTTTCGAGTAGCCGTTTCTGTAATTTTTCGACTTTTTGCCACCTTCATCATTCGACGTTCTTTCGCTTTTCTCGTAGCCGAGCTCATCGGAAAGTTCACATTCCATAACTTCCTGAAGAATGTCCTTGAACATATCTTTCATCGCTGTCATCACTTCATCTGTTGATGTGAAATTCTGACTTTTTACAAATTCTCTCATCATTTCTGCCGGTGCTTTTGCCATTAAAAAAACTTCCTTTCAAGCTTTAATTTTTCTATTTCCATTATTGCTTGAAAGGAAGCTTATTATTCACTTTTACACAAACTTTTCGGTAGTCTCCTTCTTTGTGTTAAATTTACTATTCAAGCGGAGAAATCTCGTATTATTACACATTTGACGGTTCACTTGAAAGCGAATATCGTACATCATCAGATGGCAACCTTCTATGGTAATTTCTTTATTATCATGGGAGGTAATTTTATTGTACATTTTGAGATTAGTCATAACTGTCAAAACAGTCACAATATAAATCCACGGTGGCTGTTTTGACAGTTACTCTTTTATAATTTCTCTGTTCTTAATCTTTTCGACTTATCTTGGACAAGTGAAAAATATATCAAACATTTTAAGACAGTTTGTATTATGTGATTTTTATGAATTGAAAAATTTTTACTGTCAAGTTGTAAGCAGACTATTTGTAATAGTTTATAAGCAATTCTTCAAATCTCTCTGCCGGAAAATAATACTTTGTTTTGCCGTCAATTTTATCTGATACAAGATATTCCTTATTAACTTTCCTGTTCAAATTTATTGTTTTTAGAATACCGTTCTCAATAAAATCATATAAACGATATCCATCTTTAAGGTATACACTTTGGAAACGATTCATTGTAGAAATTATTTGTCTATCTGTAAGTTTAGCAAAGCACACCAAGGGATGCTCCTCAAAGAGTCGTTTTAGCAGATTTGTCATTCTTTTGTTATCCGAGTATATATCCATAAGATACCTTGCAACAAGTTCTCCAACAATTTCTAAGTCTGCTTTTTTTATATCCACAAGCAAAACTGTTAATTTACTAGCAAAATGACAAATTTGGATACATTTACGACGGTCAAAATAAAATAACTTTGCACCCCATTCAAGCAGTCGATTATCCTTTTCGTGATTATAAATATCTAAGACAATTTGCCGCATAACCGGATCTTGAAAGTTTTCCGGCATTTTTATTCCATATCTATCCACTGTTTGCTTTGTTGCGTATATTATCATGCATCCAACTCCTGTTTTTGCTTGTGTATAACAAACTTCTTTCTGCTACAACCATTTTAAATATAAGGTGTAAAAGTTGATTTTAAAACTGTTTAAAAGCAGTCTTGTACTTTTTTACTGACCGTGATTTGCCGAGAATATATATTGCGGTTTAAACGGATACTTCTATTATAGCATAATAATTAAATTGTCGCAACAAACAGTACTACGGCATTTTGAAGCGTGTGCTGATTTTTATATCTGTTATAATTTAAAAATTCGTGCATAAAAATATAATCCAAAACTATAAATAAAGTGTCTATGTTATGCATAAAAGTATAATTAAAAGTATATCAGTAAGTAAAATTGTTCAGTTGTGTAAAGCAATGTTGAAAACATTTTGTATATATTTTTACAAATCTATTGAAAAGGTGCAATTCGTATGATATAATAGTGCTATAATATAAAATTCTTGCAAAGCGAGTGCTTTAGATGCTTTAAATGTCGTTCCTGCGGCGACATTATTTCATTTGTTTTGAATTATCATATATATAAACCAAAATGCGAAGCATTATTTTACTTGGAATGAGGTGCATAATATGGGAATTTTTAATTTTGGAAAGAAAAAACAAACACCTGAGGAACGAGCTGAAATGTATTATACCGAAGGAATGGTGTTAATCCAAAACGGATATTATGACTCTGCGTTCGATGTGATTTGTAAAGCAAGTGAGCTTGGGCACCGTGGCGCAATGGGACAACTTGCGATGATGTACATATTTGGTCAGGGA
>CAKOJO010000105.1 GCA_934090595.1 uncultured Bacilli bacterium
AAATCAAACACAAAGGAGAAAGAAAAATGAAAACTACAAAGAAAATCTTTGCAGCAGTTCTTGCAGTAATGATGATTGCTCTCATGATTCCATTCTCAGCAAGCGCTGCAACAAGCGATGCTTATAACGCATTTATCAAGGGCAAAAACGGCTTTACAGTAAATGTTTATAAGGTAGCAAAAATTAACACAACAACAGGCGAATATACTGACATTAAGGGCGGCGACGCTGTTAAAACAGCTCTTACAACTTGGAATAGTGCAAAGGGTAATGATAACGAGGCTCTTCTCGCTGCTTGTGAAAGTGCAACATTCACAGACAGCAAGGGTAACCATGAATTTACTTCTGACAATGATGTTTACAACTTCGGCACAAATGAAGCAGGTGTTTACTATGTTAAGGTTACAGGTCAGCCGGCTGCTACAAGCGTAAGGGAAAAGGGCGGCGCTCTCTTTGCTCTTCCTGAAGGCACAAAGACAACTCAGGGTTCAGTAGAACATCCGGTTGAACTCAAGATTAACACAGGCGATGTTAAAGTTACTAAGGAAATCGTTGGCGGTGACATTGATGCTACGCACACAACTGCTTCTGCAGGCGACACAGTAACATTTAAGCTCAAAGCTTCAGTTACAGGTTCTAGGGAAGTTCCGCTTACAGAGTACACAATCCATGATAACCTTTCAGGTAGCTTTGACACTCCTGCTGTAACAGAAGTTATGGTTGGCAACACTAAACTTTCAACTTCAGATTACACAGTAGATGCTTCATCACAGTCAGATATTAAGATTTCTCTTTCAGAGTCTTATCTTAAAGCTGCTAAGGAAGGCACAAACAACTTCTATGCAAGTTCATATGTTGTTGTAACACTTACAGCAGTTCTTAAGGATACAGCTGTTTCAGGCAACGCTACAACAGCCAACAGCAACAGCGACAGACTTACATACACAAACACATACGGTCAGACTGAAAAGCCTGGTGATACTACAGTATATGTTTACACATTCGACCTTCCTGTATTCAAGTATGACGGTACAACAGCTGACAAGACGGGTCTTGGCAATGCAACATTCGTACTCAAGAAAGCAGATGGTACAGAGGTTGCTACTAAAGTAACAAGCGTAGAAGCAGGTAGCAAAGGTAAAGTTACATTTGCAAAGCTTGGTGCAGGTACATACACAGTTCAGGAGACAATTGCACCATCAGGATACAACCTCAACTCTACATTATATACCATTAATATTAGCGAAGAGGGTGTTATTACAGTTACAGTTGACGATGAGTTAAGCCCAGTAACTACACTTGAAGTTCCTAACTATCCTGTAACAGTTCCTGCAACAGGTGGCGTAGGTACAGTGATGTTCTATGTTGGCGGTGCAGCACTTATCGTTTGTGCAGGCGTTCTCCTCTTTGTTCTTAAGAGAAAGAAAGCAGCTAAATAATTAATCAAATATCTTTATCTTAAAATCTGTGATATATGTAATTTTCAGGGGATGCGGCAACGCATCCCTGTTCTATTTACAGAAGAGCTGTAGAGGCGGATGAATATTTATGTTTATATAATATGTTTTGATGTGATGAAAATTGTGTATTGTCTGTAGGGGAGAACCGTGTTCTCCCGTTCGTGTGCAATGCACACGATTGAACGCAAAGCGTTCAAAACAGGATACATATTTTTGAAAGACCAAAATAAATTACATTAAACCGAAAGTTTCATCAAGGCGGGCGAACACGGTTCGCCCCTACAAAATAGCAGTAATTTTGTGATATTTATATAGTTTATTTCTATCACAATGTTTTTGTCTTTACTTGCGGGCGTCCAATGAACGCCCCTACCGGTTCGTACCAACTACCACAATGCTACGCTCGGGCAAATATACTTACGCCCTTATAAAACTATCTTCACGAACTGGGACTGCGGCACGCAGTTGCGATAAATAGTAAAATATAGTATAATAATAACGGAACAAAAACACGCAGAAAAGGAAAATTTTATGAAACGAAAGCTGTCAATTTTACTAATAGTTTTAATATTTGTTGCAGGA
>CAKOJO010000106.1 GCA_934090595.1 uncultured Bacilli bacterium
CTTTTTAGGGGGACCACATTAGAGCACGAAACAATCGTAAATACAGTTTTAGAAGTTATCTGCGGATTAATTCCACGGTCTTCAGTTCCCAATCTAAAAACCGTTATTTTGCTGTCGATAGATTTATCAAATTGAAAAAGTGAGCAAATGGTTTTTTTTCCGTCATCAGCAATGGGAAAAATACGGTCAAGCTTTCTCGCCAAATAGCGTTGCATTACAACGTAGCCACCATCTCGTGGATATACATCATATCCATGACAACGTGTCACCGCCTTACCATTGTACTTTTCTGCCAATTTGACTGCTGCAAAAGCAAGGTGATCCATCCAATATGAATAGAAAATCAACTCATCATTTTTGTAATCCGATTTTTCAATCTCATTAGATACAAAGGAAACAATCTCATTTGCTTTACTAATAAAAGAAAGCAAAGTTAGAACCTTATGAGGCTGAACCGGGGCAATATCCTCAGAGTGTAATTCTCTCCAAAAATCCTGTGTAAAAAAAGCCCCCACCGCACTTAAAACTCTTGCAGCTTTGTTTCCTCTAAAAAAAGGTGATGGGTAATGCCAAAGTGTTATATTAACATCATCCGGCATATTGTTCTTTACTCTTCTCTCATCACCCATAAAAGCCGACGCAAGAGTCAGTTGCTTATGGTATTTTAATTCGCCTCGCAAAAAAGGTTCATGATTTCCAAAAGGAAATCCGACCGAAAGCAATATTACTCTTTTCATTCATGCAATCCTCATCATCTACCATGTTTTTTCACAAAATTAATTCCATAGCCAATCATTTCCTTCACGGTATTTCTATAAAGAATCAGCATAGCTATCACAACGAAAATATAAAAGCAAATCAGCACAATATTGGCAGCGTGAAATGTTGCATAAGCTGCAAACAATATTGAAAGAACTGTGAGGAAAGAAAAACGTTTAATTGAATAGTCAATGTAGTAATACCTATTCGACAAAATCGTTCGCATTGCAAAAAACAAAATATAGGAAATGCCTGTCGATATTGCTGCTCCACGTCCGCCATAAAATGGAACCAGAATGGTATTTCCGATAAAATTTACAACGCAAGGCACAACTGATACAATAACCTGGATCTTACTTTTCTTTTTAAATACCAATCCGCCTACGGTCACTTCTGAAATAGTGTACATTATAGGATGGAACGCCAAGAAAGGAATCAAATATGCAGCTTCCCTATAGTCACGTCCTAAGATTATGGCAAAAATATCTTTAAAAAGAATTACTGTCAAGCCAAATGCAAACATCAATACAGTAATAATCTCTTGTGCTTTCTTATAAAAAGCGCGGTCTTCCGAATCTTTGCTATAATGTTCTACCGATAAGGGCGTCCAAAGAGTATTAAAAGTACTCTGTAAAATCGCAAAAACATTCATTAAGACTAATGCAGAGGAGTACACGCCTACTTCGTTATAGTCACAAAAATAATTTAGAGAGATTTTATCAATGCTCTGAAACAGTGTAGCCACACTAGTGGTTATAATAAACGGCCATGCATACTGAACAAGCTCTCTCTTGGAGACACTATACATGGATAAGTCACATTTTGAATTATCCCAATATGTTTTTCCTACAAGCCTACTAAAAAAGGCAACAGAATACTGCCCTATAATTGTTGCTATAATCAGGACAGCTACTTCATTGCTGTTGTAAATCCTAAGTAATCCAATAGCTAATACAATATATACAATCTGCTGAGATACATTGCACCAAGAATACTCTTTTGATTTACATTCAAGTCTTAATACCGTTGTGCTAAATCTTGAATATATGATTCCTACTGTATATACAGCCAATGCGATCCAACGAACTGGTGAATATTCTGTTTTAGCAACTCCCGTGCCAACAATTGCAATAACCATCAAAGCAATTATGACTGTCACAATCAATGGCCATCGGACACAAAATCGAAGCAAGGTGCTTTTATATTCCCTCGCATCAGAATTGTAATAGAATCGTATGAGTGCCTGATCCAATC
>CAKOJO010000107.1 GCA_934090595.1 uncultured Bacilli bacterium
CGCTGGTACTGAAACAGATATATGTATGATAGAAGCTGGATGTAAACAAGTAAGCGAAGAAGTTATGCTTGACGCTTTAGAATTTGGACAAAAAGCAATTAAGAAATTATGTCAATTTCAAAAGAAAATTATTAAGAAAATTGGAGTTAAGAAAACTGAAGTAGAACTTGCTAGTATTGATCCAGAACTTGATAAGGCTGTAAGAGAATTTAGTACTAATGATATGTTAGAGGCTATACAAATAAAAGATAAGTTAGAAAAATATGCTAGAATAGATGAAGTTAAAGAAGAAGCTATTAGTCATTTTAATGAAATATATGCTGATAGTGAAGAATTAGATAGTATATTAAAAACTGTTAAAAAGATTGTTGATATGATTGAGGGAGAAGAGGTTAGAAAATTAATAACTGAAGATAAGATTAGACCTGATGGACGTAAGATGGATGAGATTAGACCTCTTAGTGCTAGGATTGATTTACTTCCTCGTACTCATGGTTCTGCTTTATTTACAAGAGGACAAACTCAAGCTTTATCAACAACTACTTTAGGTGCTATTGGTGAACATCAAATATTAGATGGGCTTGGAATTGAAGATACTAAGAAATTTATGCTTCATTATAATTTCCCTGCATTTAGTGTTGGTGAAACTGGTAGATACGGTAGTCCTGGAAGACGTGAAATTGGTCATGGTGCTTTAGGTGAGAGAGCATTATTACAAGTTATTCCTAGTGAAGAAGAGTTTCCTTATACTATCCGTGTAGTTAGTGAAATTTTAGAAAGTAACGGAAGTTCTAGTCAAGCAAGTATATGTGCTGGATGTTTATCATTAATGGCAGCAGGTGTTCCTATTAAAGCACCAGTAGCTGGTATTGCTATGGGACTTATTACTAAAGATGACAAATACACTATACTTACTGATATTCAAGGATTAGAAGATCATATGGGTGATATGGACTTTAAGGTTGCTGGTACTAGAGATGGTATTTGTGCTTTACAAATGGATATTAAAATAAAAGGAGTAACACGTGAAATATTAAAAGAAGCTTTAGCTCAGGCTAAAAAAGCTAGAATGGAAATTCTTGATTTGATGGAAACTGTAATTAGTGAACCTAGAAAAGAATTGAGTCCTTATGCTCCTAAGATTGCAACATTTAATATTGATCCTGAAAAGATTAAAGATGTTATTGGTCGTGGTGGAGAGATGATTACTAAAATCATACTTGATGCGAGTAATGTTAAAACTGTTAATGATAAAGATGCAGTTAAAGTTGATTTAGAAGATGATGGTAGAGTAATTATATATCATACAGATCAAAAAATTATAGATAAAACAGCAGAGATGATTAAGAATATTGTTAGAGTTGTTGAAGATGGTAAAACTTATACTGGTAAAGTTGTTAAAGTAGAAGATTTTGGCTGTTTTGTAGAATTATGGCCTGGTTGTGAAGGATTAGTACATGTTTCTCAATTAGCACACGAAAGAGTAGAAAAAACTAGCGATGTTGTTAAAGTTGGAGATGAAATAATTGTTAAATCTTTAGGATATGATAATCGTGGAAGATTAAATTTAAGTCGTAAAGATGCTTTACCAAAGCCTAAGAAAAAAGAAGATAAAGATAAAAAGAAAAAAGATGAATAGAGAAATAAAAATTGGAGAAGTTTATAAACATTTTAAAGGTCATATAGTTCAAATAGTTTGTGTTGCTAAAAATACTGAAACTATGGAAGAAGAAGTAGTTTATTACCATATTAAAAATAAAGAATATTGGGTTAGACCTCTTAATATGTTTAATTCATTAGTAGATAAAGAAAAATATCCTGATGTTGAACAAGTTTATAGATTTGAAAAAATAGAGTCTGGTAACGAATAGTTATCAGACTTTTTAATATAATTTAGTATGAATAATTTTATTATAAACATAATGAATAAATATGGATATTTGGGGATACTTTTTTTGATAACAGTAGAAAATATATTTCCCCCTATAC
>CAKOJO010000108.1 GCA_934090595.1 uncultured Bacilli bacterium
GCGTTAATCATCAACGGCACAAGCACAGTTGTGTTAATATTTCCTTTATTGTCGGATATAATCTCACCTCTGCCTTTGGTAAGGTCGGTAAAGTATGAGGTTAAGCTGAGGGCCATTCTCTTAATATTACTCGCTGGAAATCTAAAACAATCTCCTAATAATGTAACAGCTGAAATAGCATCGCCTTTTTGAATATCAGTTATAATATTATTAATATTTTCGAGGCTCATAGAGTCCAACCCATAAAACGGTCTATCGTTGTCAATCATATGGGCAATTGCACTATATGCAGTGTCGCCAAATGTGAAAGTACCGGCAAATGATTCCATACTGTAGTCCAGTATGTTTTTAAAAATATTTTCTGCCGTCACATTACCCTCATCATCTCTTTCATCATCCCACTTATGCAATAAAAATAGATCAATCATAACTTTTAATCCACCTATCAATAAAGCTGATTCTGTTGCGCCAATAAGGGCTTTAGCAAATTTTTTCATTGCCACTTTTTTGGCACTCTTATTTTCAGCAGATTTTGATAATTTATAGTCATTGCTTCTTGTACGGTATTCCATATAAGAATCAATGATAGTGTTGCCGATTGCCATTGTCTGAGAGCGAAAAGCATTCATCGAAAGAATTTTCAAAACATTGTTTCTAATGAATTGTGGCTTTGATGTTACCATATTATTAGGCTGAGTTTCATCAACACATTTTTCAAATTGTCTTACAACTTCCTTGTAAAATGCATCGCTGCCTTTTTTTAGCTTTGTTGTTTGTTCAACATGCAGTTCTGCCGCTTTAAGCAGGCAACCAACAACATATCTATCAACCTTGCCCATAATGTCCATTTTGCTTTTTGTTCCGCCAACAACACCGGCTTCTCTGCTGAGCTCACCTACCACAGTGCCGTTACCCTCGGCTCTGTACCAAAGATACGGAGTGTATTCAGCGTACTTTTCAAGATTAACTCTCCACATTCCGCCTGCAGAGGCTATTGCAACATTTTTTGCACCGAAATAAGCATTAGCCGTTGGGAATGCGGCAAACTGTTGAACCGCAGCACCCGGATTTAAAAGCAATACCGCACCCATATAGTTGCCTTGTATGCGAGTCAACAAGTTGTTGTCAATTGTGTCCTTCGATTTTTGCAAATCTCCCATGAGCTTATCAATATAATGCTCTGCGGCTTTACCGTATTTATCCATTATAGCCTCATGCAAAGTTGTTCCGTTAAGACTATTAGTGTTTATCCAGTTATACACTTTTTTAAAGTTCTCAATTGGAGTCGTCAATCCGCACCATTCGGCAACAGAGCTTGTGTGCCTATTAAAGACTCTGAAAACATCGTCAATAACAATAGGAGCAGACGAGGTTTCTCGGCGTTTTACAAAGCCTCTGCTTTTCATTCTAAGGTCATTAAACTCGGCAGAAAAGTCCTTTTCATAGGCAGCACCGTCACCGTACACGGAAATAGGGAAATAGTTTCTTACGGTAGCAATAAGCATACCATATTTTGACATACTCACTTCGTTGATTTCCTGTTGAAGTTCGTTATTAAGTACTTCACTGATTGCTCCTGAAATTTCTCTGAGCATTTTATTGCTCTCAACATATCTCTTGATGTGTTGTAAATCTTCAAAAGTAAATCTTACTTTGTGATGATTTTCTGATTTTGCCTTTTCCTGCTTGCTGTGCCTGCGACTGTTAGCACTGTCCAAATCGGGAAGCACGGTATAATGATTAAGTCTATCGGCAAGCAAATGTTTCCTGCCTGATGATTGTTGATCTGTAAGATAGATTGACATTATAATGCCCTGACTGACCTTAACTCTTTCGCCTGTTTCGGTATCTCTGAAATCAAATTCCTTAACATCATTCTTTTGTATTTTTGCCAAATCTTTTTCAGAGTACTGATACGCAACACTTTGAACCTTGGTATAGGCTTTCTGCATTATTTTTTC
>CAKOJO010000109.1 GCA_934090595.1 uncultured Bacilli bacterium
TCTATATATTGATAGTTTAAAGTATTTTCATTTGAAATAGCTGATTTATTAGTTGCTTTTTCATAAGAAATTCTTGCATCGTTTGCAACACTACCTCCACGAGATGCAACTTTTATATTTTCTTTTAAACCTTGAGGATGTTCTTCTTTTGCTATGTCCCTTGTAGTTATTTCTCCCAAAGTAGTAAGAACTAATTCTATATCAGTCATATTATCTCTTAAAGATTCTTTTCTAAGACCTTTATATTCTTTATATTCACTTGCTTTCATACCAGACCAACTTTTATATATTTCATTAGTAAGCAGTGCATACTCAATAGGTTTATCTATTCCGCTTTCTTTCCATATATCCGTTAATTTAAATCTATCTACAATACCAGATAATCTTGCTTTTATCCATTCATCACTATAACCTTTGTTTCTATAATAAGAAACAGCTCTGTTAATAGCAATCTCTGGATCATATACTTCATCTATTCTCTCTTTTCCAAGAGAAGCTAACCACATTTTAAATGGTTCTGCTTTAGGACTAGGAACAGATTCAATTAATCTAAGTATTCCTTTAGTATCTAAAGTATCAGTCATTCTTAATTTACCGTCTTGTGCTTTCATTTTCAACTGTACACATTTTGTGTACAGTTCACTTTGTTCTTCTTCAGTCATTCTCTTTTTTAGCATATTCCAATAGTTTCTTGGATTGTTGCTATCTGTCAATGCCCTAATAACATCAACTACACTGAAATAATAGTCTTCTTGTTCACTATTCACTCCTTATTTGTTTATCTTCAAAAAGATTAGATATTGTTTTTAATTTGTTATTCATGTTATCATCCTCATTACAAATATTTGTTTGTCCTCGAATAAATAATAACAGATAAGTATTAAATATGTTAAACGTTTCTTTGTATTTTTGTTATATTTTTAAACTTTCATAATACTTAAATTAATTATTTTGATTCAATTTGTTTTATATTTTCATTGTTTTCCACATACCTACGATTTATATTGTTTTCTTTTGTAATGATACTTTTTCTAAGTTCTTTTTCTAAATTATCACGGGTATTTTTTGCAATTTGGCCTCCTCGTTTAGCAATTTCCTTATTTTGCTTTAATCCCTGTGGATTATATGTTTTTGCTAATTCTTTTGTTGCTGTTTCACCAATGTCTGTTAATAAGATTTCTAAATCGGACATACTGTCTCTCAATGATTCTTTTCTAATTCCTTTATATTCTTTATATTCACTTGCTTTCATACCAGACCAAGCCTTATATATTTCATTTGTTAACACACCATATTCAATAGGTTCATCTATACCACCTGATTTCCATACATCTGTTAGTTGAAATCTATGTAGTTGACCTTTTAATCTTTTTTCAATCCAAGCATCACTATAACCTTGTGCTCTATAAATCATTATACTTCTATCGATTGCTTTTGATGGATCGAATGTTTCATCGATTCTTTCGTTACCAACTTGAGCTAACCAAAGTTTAAAAGGTTCTGCCTTAGAACTAGGTATACTTTGTATAAGTCTTAAAATTCCTTTGGTATTTAATACATCAGTATTATAGAATTTTCCATCTGCAGACTGCATTTTCAGTTGTCCGACTTTTTCGGACAACTCACTTCCTTCTTCTTTTAGTTTTCTTTTTAAGTCACTCCAATATTTTCTTGCTCTAGAACTTTCGGTTAATGCTCCGATGACATCAACTACACTGAAATAATAGTCTTCTTGTTCATTATTCCATACACTCCTTATTTGTTTATCTTCAAAAAGATTAGATATTGTTTTTAATTTGTTATCCATATTATCACCCTCCTTACAAATATTTGTTTGCCCTCAAATAAATAATAACAGATAAGTATTAAATATGTCAAACATTTTTTTGTATTTTT
>CAKOJO010000110.1 GCA_934090595.1 uncultured Bacilli bacterium
GAATACTTTGATGATGTAAAAGAGTTCATATCAGATTCAAAGGCAAGCATACAGCAGTTTGCCAACTATCTTGAAGCGGTAAACAATAAGATAAAGACCTCTCCTTTAGAGAAGAGATATCTTACTGATGATGGTAAATCATTAGGAGCTGTCAATGAGATGATGACAGAAGTAAGCTCAATGATACAGACAACAAGAGGTGTTGGCACCAGATACATACAGGGTTATCTAGATTTCCTGCTTCTTAGGAAGCAGGCTAAGTACAAGTTCAAGAAAAGTGAAATGGCTTCTGAGATTCTTAGAATGATTTTAGAGACCGAAGCTTTCAGTAATGAAATGGTAAGAGCTACACCTATGCCTATTTCACTTAAGGAAGCTTATTACGAATACCGTTATGGTATTTTTGCTGAATAAGATAACCTAAAGCAACAATTTACTTAAAAAGAGCGAATATTTAAAACAACTTAAAGAAGAAACAAATTATAAACGAAGTAAAAATGAAGTAGATATTAATAAATATTCTGTAATAGAAGATATGACTGTTCAGAATAAAAATGAAGTTTTAAATAATTATGGACTGTTAGATGAAATTAATAATTACGAGTATATAATTATATGTGAAGGACCAACAGATAAAAATTATATAAAGAAGATACTAGAAAAAAAGCCCTTTCTTCCACAGATTAGACATGGAAACCTTGCAGAAGGGAATAGTGGTAATGAAGATAGCTTACAATATGACTATGTTGGAAAAGGGGCATCAGCGTCATTGAGCATTTTAGCGTATTTAGATCGTGTTAGCGAGGTAAGGCGAAGGGTTTTAGTTATTCTGGATGGTGATAGTGAAGGGAAAAGAGTATCAGGTAAGATTAAAGAAAGTGAATATAAGCATTTAGACATAAAAAAACTAGTCTTACCAGATGGTAAGGTTATAGAGGACATGATATTTAGTCCAGAAAGTTTTTCCCACAAAGCTTTGAGTTCTTATCCGCAGTTACAACTCTATGAAAAGGATTTTGAGAACGTTATCAAAAAGAAAAATAAGAATACTTCACTTATAACACAAACTGATAATTTTATAAAAGGAAATGTTATTCAAGATGTAGACCTTAACAAACTTAAACACTTATTATCTATTAATTTGACTTCAGATGAAATAAACTCTAAATGGTTACTAGATGAGGTTGATGATTTTTTCTATGGTAACTAATTGGTTTAGGTATTGTCTATAAGTGCGATAATTGGTGCATATTGATATAATTCTCCCAAAGGAATCAAAGAAATGTGATATTTCCACTTGACAATCGTCATTTCATAACAGAATTAGAAAATTCACAGAAGATAGAGACTGGGATCAATTCCATTCACCAGCTAATCTAGCTAAGTCTATAGTAATAGAAGCGGCAGAACTATTAGAATGTTTTCAATAGTCTGATGATAATTATGATTTACAGCATGTTAAGGAAGAACTTGCTGATGTGATTGTATATAGTCAGAATCTATTAGGTAAGCTAGGACTAGATGCTGATGAGATAGTGAATATGAAGATGAGTCAGAATGAAGCAAAGTACCCTGTAGAGAAGGCTAAGGGCAAAAGCGATAAGTATACTGAATTGTAATAAGTAATGTTGTTGTAAGTACAATTCGATGAAAGATATGGAAAGATGATATCAATGAGTATCATCTTTTTCTGTGCTTAGAAATAAAAACAGAAAGCATAATGTAAGCGCCAAAGTAAGCGCCAAATTATATAGTGTACCTAAAAAGGACGATTAAATCACATTTTCGATTTAATCGTCCTTTATTCC
>CAKOJO010000111.1 GCA_934090595.1 uncultured Bacilli bacterium
GCGAACGCAAAACAGTTCGTTACAAAACGATAAAAGTAAAATATTTCAACGAAAATTTCAAGCAGATAAAACGCAGCTTTTCAGACTTTACCGCACAGATTATTCAGCATGAAATTGACCACTGCAACGGGATTCTGATTTAAAGTTAATACAATGTCTTCTCTCCCCGACAGTCACACGGTACAATGTGTGGCTGTCGGGTTTTATTTTGCACAAAAGTTTTACTGCAATTTATTCATTGCAACTAATTTTACCGTCAATCTGAACCTTTTTGGGATTATTGTTTTGTAAAAATCGCACGAAATTGCATGGCAGATTATTTTGCAATTGCACTTTGAATTATATTGTGCTATAATATTAATACAATAGAAACAGCTGAGGTGATAATTATGATTAAGAAAAGCTCAAAAATTATTATGATTGTTTCAATAACACTTGCAAGCATAATGCTTTTAACGGCAATTGCATTTATAGCACAAAGGATTTACATAAACAAAGACATACTTTCAGAATCTCCCGAAAAAATAATTGACATAATTATGGACGGTGATGAATACCATGACGGAATTCGTTCGAGTTCAGCCATTGACGGTACAGACTATACCTGTTTTGACAAAGTCTATATTTCCACAGCACTTGCCGACCGTTATCAAGACAGCGTTTACATGAAAGTTCCCTACAATGAGGGCGACGATTCTTTCTATATCGGTGATGAAAACAAAATAATCACGGGCAAAATCAACGCACTTTATAAATTTGACAAAACGGTTATTGTGATGTGTGACGATGTGTACTATGTGATTGACACGGACGAATACACAGTTCCTCAGAATTTTGAGAAAGGCAAAAATATTGATTACAAGCCCGATCAATATTCCGAAAAAAAATTTAGAAATAAATATCCGAACTATAAAAGTTTTGAATGTTTTTACAGCCGTTTGTGTCAGCCTGTTACCGATGATTTCGATTGAGAGGTGATGTGTCATGAAGAAAAGTTCAAAAATAATTGCCGCAATTTTTATTACTCTCCTCTCCCTTATTCTGATTGTGTCGGCATTTTTGCTCCTGTTTGAGGGAATAAAATTAAGCTATGATCCGTCTGATGAAAGCAAATCGTTGGATTACTATGACATTGACGATGTAAAATACTATGTTTATCAGCAGAAAGTTGCCGTCACAATGAACGGTGACGATGACAGGCTTGATGTGAGAACGGGAAAATATCGTGACAACTGGCTGAATGACAGTTCCGAAAATGTGCTTAAAGGCAAGTTTGAAAAGGTCGGCTGGAATGACGATAAGCTCTATATTTTATCGGATGATAAGTATTATGAGTTTGACATCAACAGCTACGAAATTCCGAAAAATTATAACGGCAGTTCGTTAGAAACTGCCTATTCGTTAAAAGAATATTCAAAATCACAGTTTGAGAAAAACTTTAAAAATTTCGATTCATTTGATTGGTATGACAATTAACAAGGCGGTGAGATTATGAAAAACAATAAAACTCTCAAGTACACAGGAATTATACAAGGTGTACTCATTGCAACTCTGTTACTGCTTGCCGTTTGGATTCAAGTGGTATTTATGTATAACACGTACTATTGTGAAGATTATACTTTTGATTTTCTTAGAAATATGGGCATTGGTTATTGGGATTTACGGAATAATTCTT
>CAKOJO010000112.1 GCA_934090595.1 uncultured Bacilli bacterium
CTTCAGATATGAGCATTTGCACATAACACTTGGCATAGTTGGCAATTGCTTTTTGAACGGTTCCAGTCAATGTATAAGATAAATTACTATATAAATACGGATTATTTGCAATATCTGAATAATCCATACTTGGATTCTGGATATTGAAGGATGCATTATCGACATCAGCTGCAAACACAAGAATAAAAGGTAATGTGTTTGTTGAAAACTCATTATAAACAATTTCTGAATTATCAGTGAGGGAATCTAATTCATCTGCCAGTTCGGAAGCTGATAAAATATTCAAATCAGAAGTAACATCTGAAATCAATACAGATCGTCCTAAACTATTATCCAGAGAATCTAAAGTGCTTTGTTTTTGCAAATAACCATAAGCAGTGATATGTTCACCAATTTTTAAATTAGGGATAATTCCCTGATTGAATTTATTGGTTGAATTATTAACATAAGTTAGAGCGTATGGATGATTCTGGTCATCTATTAAAATAACGAAAGCGTTACTTGCAGTTGAAAATACAGCAGATACAGTACCTGTTATTTTTTGTGGAGCATCCGGAAAAGTTGTACCGAGCAATAGATTATAGTCGGCGTCAACACTTTTTTCTTTTAAAGAGCTTACTGTACGCATTTGATAATAAAAATCGTAACCGGTCAATTTGTCATTGGTATTGTATTTAAGAATACGGCCATATGGTTTGCCTTCAGAATAATGACAGGTTGTATAAGAACCATCAGAGTTTGTTACCTGAACAGAACCATTTAATTTGCCTTTTTTCCATGTGCCGGATATTGTGAATTCATTTTCAGCATTAGAAACAGAAAAAGTGCCATCTCCGGAAGGCAGAGCATTGTCTAAATCACCATTATATGTGCCAGAGTAAGATTGGCCATCAATACTGAGCGAAAGATCAGCGTTGGCGGCTGTAACTGAAATGGTGGAAGCTGAAAGAAGAGCAGAACAAACAACCAATCCAGAGCAAAGTAGATTTATTTTTTTTGATAACATGATTTACGACTCCTAATATACTTTATATATTGTTATATTTTACTATAGGTGCAGAATAAAAGTCAACTTGCCAATTTGACATAATTTTGATATACTTTCTGAGAATATAATAAGTTGGGAAGATATATAAATGAGGAAGAAAATAAAGGAAAAATTTATTACTGAAAACAAAAACAGAATATCCACTGCATTTGCAGTATATTTTTTTTGCATCTTTGCTATTTTGGTCATGCAGCTTCTGACATGTGGAAGTCAGGAATTTGAATCATTTATGTTTGGCAAACAGGCTGATTCCCAGTATGAGATTCTGGATGGTCATTTTATAGATACAGAGTTTGTTGTTAGTCAGAAAAATGCAAACAGTATTGTACTGAATGGATACTTGGATAATGATATAAAATTCAAAAATGAAAAACTGATTGTGGATTTCACTGATGCAGAGACAGGGGAAAGCATCCAGCATTCTGAATTACTGTTCAAAGATCAAATTGATGAAAAAAATATCCTGATTCTTTTTGAGAATGAGATTAGTGAAGGCACACATGTAAAAATGAGAGTCCGTTCGTTGGGATGTGAAGCGAAGGGACCATATATTGGCATATCGGAGACAAATGACAGAGCAGAATATTCC
>CAKOJO010000113.1 GCA_934090595.1 uncultured Bacilli bacterium
TATTCAGTTTTCAGGGTGTTTACCCTTTTATATACACCGAGTAATCGGTGGTTCATTTGAACTTTCAGCACCACATATGTGGTGCTTTTTTGTTGCTTTTTTAAATTATTTTACAATTATAATAGCGGAAGTAATGCACAAACACATTGCTTCCGCTGTTTTTTGATTGGTCTTTAGTGTCATCTTAATATAGTACATCTCGGGATTAAAGCTGCTCCTTATTCTTACTACCTTCTCGAACATGGTGCGGTGCTGTACCGCATAACGAGCAGTTAGGCAAAATGATAACTTACCTCGGGTATTAGAGCTTATCGTTTTTCAAACTGTCTTCACGAACTGGGAACGGTGACACACCGCATAACGAGCAGTTAGATAAAATGATAACCTACCTCGGGTATTAGAGCTTATCGTTTTTCAAACTATCTTCTCGAACCGGGAACGGTGACACACCGCATAACGAGCAGTTAGGCAAAATGATAACTTGCCTCGGGCATTAGAGCTTATCGTTTTTCAAACTATCTTCTCGAACATGGTGCGGTGCTACACCGCTGATGTAGGGATAGAGGTCTTCGTATGAATCAGCCTCAGCGGGATTTTTGACTGCTGTTGGGATTAGTCCTGTGCAATCCTGATTTGAACAGGTGTTAAGCTCTAAATCACTTGGTGTTAAAATCTTTTTGTAATCGGGTACTTTGCGTTTCATCTGCACACTTCCTTTTTAATAGTGTGTTAATGAAAATTGCTTTTATTCGGACTATTTCCAATGATTTTTTATGCGTTTTTTGGAATTTTTGTAGTCAACATTTAGAATATAATCTAATAGGTAATCACGAATTTCTACTGCGACGAATCTATTTTTATTTTCTATAGCGTAAAATACAGAGAAAAATGCTATGCAAATAGAAGATATAATTGTAAAAATCATAAGGACGAGAAGCAGTGAATTATTTGCAATAGTATTTTCTTGAAATCCAGCTTGAATGCACGCTAACGCAAGAGGGAAAAAAATACTATTAAGTCCTTGTAAAAATAGATTTAACGGATTTTTTAAATCCCCTATATAGTAATCAAATGTTGACAAAACTAAATCAAGACTTTTAATCTTCTTAGTATCTATTCCTTTTTCATATAATAAATTTATAATTACATTTTGTAGATATATTTTTTTCTCTTTGCTTGTTTGTTGTATTTTATCTGAAAGTTTTTTGCAGTGAATAACAATCGTAATAGAAAAAATAACATAATAAGCAACTAACGCTAAATAAATATAAAAAGAAACAGTATGATTTATAAAGCTAAATATTGCACCTGAAATAGCAAGTATTGCAGAAATTGACAACAGAAAGAACTCAATTTTTTTGGTATTGCGGTGTGTTCTTTTGTCATATAATTGTTTCTTTTTTGTGTATTCCTTTGCAAATTGTTTAATATCCATTGTTTTTATTATTTTACAATAAGTTTCTTGATTTTGAACACATCGCCGTCCATAACCTTGTATGTACTTCGGAGTTCGCCGTCAATGTCGGGGGAAATGCTCTGGTGAATGTACAGACTGTCGATACCGAAATCAGCCGCACCGCCGATATCGCTGATATAGTCGTTGCC